>JAGNSQ010000122.1 GCA_017987975.1 Saprospiraceae bacterium | reverse complement strand
CGCAGCGAAGCTGCGCTAACCCACCTCAAAATAACTCTTCACCTCCTTCGCCTCCGACGGCTTCATCCTGCCACTTTGAATCAACCTTATTTCCCTCCTTCGGGCAGCACCCTCGTAGTGTTTGGTCTCTTCATTGCTGATGGGTTTGAGATCCGGCACCGGCTGTGGTACCAGAGTTTGTTGATTGATGGCCACAAAAGTAAGATATGCCTGATTGCATTTTCTGGGATTGGTACCATCGATGCGATTGGCCATCACTTCAACAAATATCTCAACGGATGTAGTAAATGCCCGGGTAACAGATGCATTTAAAGTTATCACTTCTCCAAGCTTAATGGGATCTTGAAAAGAAACATTGTCAACAGAGGCTGTGACTACTTGCGACTCGCAATGTTTGGCAGCACAGATGGCAGCCACAATATCCATCCATCGCATCAGGTAGCCCCCCATTAGATTACCCAACGGATTGGTGTCGTTGGGCATGATCATTTCTGTCATTATGGTTTTTGACTCCGATGCTAATTTTACTTTCCTTTCTGTCATTAGTATTTTTTTATTTCAGCTCTATAGGGTAACAAGTTTTCAACACAAAAGTTATATTTCGTATTCAAATCCAAAAACAGCTGCAAATTCTTCTTTAAATATCTTTTTCACCTCATCCATATCCAAGGCTCTGCCCAGTTCATTTTGCATAGAGGTTACGGTTTTATCCTCATCAGCGATTCCACAAGGAACAATGTGTTCAAAATAACTTAGATCTGTATTGACATTGAGGGCAAATCCGTGTAAAGTTACCCACCTCGACAAATGAACTCCGATGGCACAAATCTTTCTGTTTTGTTCACCGGGACTGTCTGCTTTTACCCAAACGCCCGTATATCCTTCAATTCGGCTCCCTTTGATTTCAAATTTGGCA
The DNA here is from genome assembly GCA_017987975.1 of Saprospiraceae bacterium. Lineage (GTDB taxonomy): Bacteria > Bacteroidota > Bacteroidia > Chitinophagales > Saprospiraceae > JADKBO01. The sequence continues at coordinate 7,818 of JAGNSQ010000122.1, read as the reverse complement.
AGAGTCCGGATGATACTTTCTTCCAGTTCTCTCACATATCGGTGTACATCGGTGTAGAGCTGATCCAAATCCAGGATAGGATAACCCGTAATTTGTCCCGGTCCATGATAAGTTATATCCCCTCCTCTATTGATTTTGTGGTATTCGATCCCTCTTTTTGCACATTCTTCAGAACTCAATAACAGGTGTTTTTCGTCTCCACTCTTACCTAAAGTGTAAACTGGCCGGTGCTCGCACAGAATTAAATGGTGCGGAAAACCACTGCTTCCCTCTCTTTTTTGTTGAATTAGGGCTAAATGCACCCCTGTCTGGTAATCCCAGGCCTCCTGATAACTTTTTCCCGACAAATCTATGTACCGTACCGAAAACAAAATATTGTTTGTTCAATTTAGTGCTGCAAATGTAAGATAAGATGAAGATATGAGCGTTACTTAGTATTTATTTTTAAAAAGCCACCACTTTGCAGCTTAAAAAAGGTGGTATTTCGTTAATTTACAGTTATTTGTTTTGTTTTTTGTGGATATTTATTATTATCTTTGCAACCCAAATTTACCGGTGTTAACCTGGTTTTGTATAAGTAAATCATTGGAATGAGAGTTTTGTTTGTCACGCAGGAAATGGATCCATATACGCTGGTGACGGAAATATCTGAGGTTTTCAAAAAAATTCCACAGTTCGTCAACGATAAAAACCATGAAATCCGCGTCCTGATGCCAAAGTATGGCACCATCAATGAGCGTCGTCATCGCCTCCACGAAGTGGTCCGCCTCTCTGGTATGAATATCATCGTCAACGACGAAGATTATCCGCTGATCATCAAGGTGGCTTCCATTCCGGGGGCTCGACTTCAGGTCTATTTCCTGGATAATGATGAGTTTTTTAAGCGAAAGCATATGTTTACCAACGACAATAATGAGCCGTTTGAAGACAATGCTGAGCGACTGGTTTTCTTTTGCAAAGGCGCAATGGAAACCGTTAAAAAATTTGGGTGGCCACCAGAAATTGTGCACTGTCACGGTGCCTTTACTGCCTTGATTCCTCTTTACATTAAAAAGGTTTATCAGAACGATCCGATCTTCCGACATTCAAAAGTTGTGTATTCTTCATACACAGATCTGGTCAGTTCAACGTTAAATAATCAGTTTGGTAAAATTGCAGCCATCAATGACATTTCTGAAGAAGATCTGGCTCCTTTTATGAAGGAAGGAAAAATTGACCTCAATGCCGGCGCTATCCACTATGCAGATGGTATTGTCACAGGTAAAGAGGAATTACAAGCCGAGATCTCTCAATCAGCAGGTGACAAGCCGGTGCTGGGTTTTGACAAAGATAGCAACCACCCTGCTGCGGTGGAAGGGTTTTACCACCAGTTTATTGAAGCCGTTTAATCCTATTATGAAAATCAAATTTTTATTTTCTGCTGCTGCGCTGAGCCTTTTGTTCTTTTCATGCCAGGACGCCAATAATATTGGTGAAGACCTGCTTAGCAATGAAAAACTAGACCTCAATTACCAGACCAGCTTCGAAATGAACGCTATGACCATCCCTGGTGAAGATGTCATTGGTTTCACCTATACTACCAGCACTACCACAGGTACCAACCTGGTCACTCCCAACACAGGACTTGTGGGCGACATCAATGATCCAATTTTTGGAGCTCTTAAAGCTTCATTTTTTGGCCGACTGGTATATAACCCCAATCAGTCCGTACCTTCTTTTAAAGCCATGACCCTGGATTCTGCCGTATTGGTGATCGGTTATGACACTCTGGGCAACTATGGTAAAACCAATGTTACCCACGACCTTATTGTTCAAGCTATCGATGAAGATTATGGCGACAGAGATACCTTGTATGCTTCTAAAACTTTAGCTGTAAATCCGGCAATAATAGGCGAAAAGTCTTTTATTCCTGCACCAAATGACTCATTGACAATTATTAGTCACGCAGATTCAACGGCCCAAAAGGTACCGGCTCAGATAAGAATTCGAATGGATCAACAATGGGCTTATAATTTTATCAAAACCCCGATCATCGAAGAAGGTCCTACTTCAAATCAAAATGAAGAATTGTACAAAGTTTTGAAAGGTATTAAAATTTCTTCTTCTACTGGTGGTGAATCCATTTTGGGTCTCAACATGTCTTCTACCGCTCGATTAAGTGGCGGTGTAACTAAATTTTACTTTTACCTCACTGAAGCAGATGGCGATAAGGTAACTTACTCTTTCTACCTCAATGAGCGCAAATACAATGCATTTGAAATTGATAACACATTGGGAGAAGTTAATAACTTTCTCAATGATGAGGAAAAAGGGGATAGCCTCATTTTTATCCAATCAATGACAGGACCCAATTTTTATATTGAACTTCCAGATTTGAATGCCCTGAATGATAAAATCATCAACCACGCCATTCTTGAACTAAACATTGCAGATGATCCCAACTACAATACCGGCATATTAAAACCTTCGGTTCAAATCATTGCCAGTAAAAAAATAGATGGTAAACTGGTCGTTATTCAAGATGTAGCAGATGTCATTGCCCGTAGCATCCCCTTTGACCTCGGCTTTGGCGGAGGTGTTATAGGTGACGAAGGCGAACAAAGGAAATACGCAGTAAACATTACAAAACACCTGAAAAGTTTGATTGAAGATCCAACCCTCGACCGAAAAATTTACTTTAGCGTTTACCTTCGTTCAGAAAGAATCAGCAGAACCGTTTTGAGGGGACCAAAAAACAGTAAAGCGCCAGTGTCTCTGAAAGTAGCCTATACTGAAAAGTAAGGCAGCAGGCTTTTAGGGTACAAACAACATATACGAATTAAAAGCTATATTTACACTAAGAATCAACGCAAATTATCATGTGTGGAATTGTGGCATACATTGGGGAAAAGCAAGCCTTTCCCATCATCCTTGAAGGTCTGAAAAGGCTGGAATACAGAGGTTATGACAGTGCAGGTATCAGCATTCTCAATGGTGAAATTAAGACGGTAAAAAAGAAAGGAAAGGTTGCAGAATTGGAAAATGCGGCCGCCCTCGTCAATACTGAGGGGTGCACCGGTATTGGCCATACCCGCTGGGCAACACACGGAAAACCAGACGACCTCAACGCCCACCCCCACCATTCTGGTAATGGCAGACTAACCCTTGTCCACAATGGCATCATCGAAAACTATGCCGCCATCAAAAAAGCGCTGATTGAATTGGGTCACGTCTTTGTGAGTGAAACGGATACAGAAGTAATGGTTCACCTCATTGAACAGTACCAAATTGCAGATAATCTCAGCCTGGAAGCAGCCGTCATCAAAACCCTTCAAAAGGTAGTAGGTGCCTATGCCATCGTTGTAATGGACAAAAACAATCCTGATATCATAGTGGGAGCCAGAAAATCGAGCCCCCTTGTGTTGGGAGTAGGCAAAGATGAATTATATCTGGCTTCAGATGCCTCTCCGATCGTAAAATACACAAAAAAAGTAGTGTATCTCAACGATGAAGAAGTGGTCACCGCGCACAAAGACGGTAGCTTTACCATCAAAAATATTAAAAACGAAATTCAGTCTCCTATTATCCAGGAAATTGACCTCAAAATAGAGCAATTGGAAAAAGAGGGCTTTGATCACTTTATGCTCAAAGAAATTTTCCAGCAGCCCATGACCATCACCGAAAGTATCAGGGGAAGGCTCAATGCAGAAGAAGGATGGGTGGTACTCAACGGCCTCAAACAGTTTGAAGGCAGGTTTATGCACGCCAAACGCATCATTTTTGTTGCTTGCGGTACTTCCTGGCACAGTGCCATGATTGCTGAATACCTTATCGAAGAATTGGCCCGTATCCCCGTAGAAGTGGAATATGCTTCTGAATTCCGCTACCGGAACCCCATTCTTGATGAACACGATGTTGTGATCGCCATTTCCCAAAGTGGAGAAACTGCTGATACCCTTGCCGCTCTCGAGCTGGCGAAAGAAAAAGGTGCTTTCCTCTATGGTGTTGTCAATGTTATTGGTTCTTCCATAGCCCGTTTTACGCACAGTGGATCTTATATCCATGCCGGTCCCGAAATCGGAGTGGCATCCACCAAGGCCTTTACCAGCCAACTAAGTGTTTTGACTCTTATGGCTCTCTATCTCGGAAGACAAAAAGGAACGATCTCCGAAGCTTATTTCAGAGAATTACTTTTTGCCTTTGAAGCCATCCCTCAAAAAGTGGAGGAGGTGCTCAACAACAAAGAAAAAATCAAATACATCGCTTCAGAAATCAAGGATGTAAACAATGCTCTTTACCTTGGCAGAGGTATCAACTTTCCCGTTGCCCTGGAAGGAGCCTTGAAGCTGAAAGAAATTTCATACATCCATGCGGAAGGTTATCCTGCCGCTGAAATGAAGCATGGCCCCATTGCGCTGATCGATACCAACATGCCGGTATTTGTGATTGCCACCAACATGAGCGCCCATGAAAAAATAGTTTCCAATATCCAGGAAGTAAAAGCCCGCAAAGGCCTCGTTATCGCCATCGTTCTCGAAGGAGATACCAAAATCGCAGAAATTGCAGACTATGTCATTGAAATTCCTGAAACCCAGGAACCTTTTAGTCCACTACTCTCCGTTATTCCTCTTCAATTACTTAGCTATTATGTGGCTGTACTTAGAGGCACAGATGTGGACCAACCCAGAAATTTAGCTAAATCAGTAACCGTAGAATAAAAATTACATTATGGCCAGAGGCGAAATGGTTTACAACTCTCAAAAAGAGGACCTTTTAATACCAGAATATGGAAGAAACGTGCAAAATATGGTGCGTTTTCTCAAAGATATTGAAGACAAAGAATTAAGGACAGCATATGCAGAGGAAATAGTAAACCTCTTTGCCATCATGTATCCCGCCAACCGTCTATTGGCTGATTACCAGGAAAAGCTTTGGAATCACTTGTATAAAATAGCCAGGTACGACCTCGATCTTAACGTACCTGAAGGGATTACCATTCACCTGGCTGATAATGTTAAAGTAGAAGCACACCTGCCCTACCCCCAAAAGCAATTCAACAACAGGCATTATGGCAGGTACATTCAGGAAATGATCAAAAATGCCCGTGCCCTAGAGCATGGCCCTAAAAGAGATGCTTACGCCGAAGTAATTGCTTCGTATATGAAACTCGCTTACAGAACCTGGAACAAGGAACACTTCGTTAGTGATGACATCATCATCATGGATTTAAGGGAAATGTCACATAACGAGTTGAATTTTGACGATGATTATAGCATCGAAAACCTTATCTCGATGAAGAATAAGCTCAGCGCCAACATCGCTCCCCTTAATACCAATTGGAGAGGTTATGGTCAAAAAGGCAATAATAAGGGCAAGAAAGGACCAATGAAGCCCATGATGAACAAAAATAAATTTAAAAAAAGAAAGTAACTCTTGGATAACTTCCAATAAAATTTGTTCATCATTCGTTTATTTGGCACAAACATTTGGAATGACATCCACGCCACGCGCCTTTGTTTTATTAATGTTCTGCTGTTCTGCAATCAACCTTTCTTTTGCCCAGGACTTCAGACCTATTGGTACCTGGAAAGATCACCTCAATTACAGGTCTGCTGCCTGGCTTACCCAAAGTGAAGATGAAGTCATCGTTTCTACTGGTACGGCCCTGATTTATATCGACAAGCAAGACGGCTCCCACACAACTGTATCTAAAGTTGACGACCTCTCTGAATCTCAATTGGCACAAATCAAGTACGACGAGGTCAATGACTGGTTGATTGTCATGTACAACAGTGGTGCCTTCGACCTGATTGGAAAGGATGAAAAATACTACATCACTTCCATCAAAGACAATAATGTAGTAGCCGGTTCCAAAGCCATTAATGACATCTTCCTGACGGGCGACAAATATGCCTATTTTGCTACTTCTTTTGGCATCATTGAGTACGACCTCCAACGCATCGAATTCAGATCGACCACTTTTACCAATAAACCGGTAAGTTCTATAACGGCAGACAATCAATACATTTATGCTGCCCTGGATGATGGTGTTTATCGGATTGCCAGAAATGACAACAGCAAAGAAAATTTTTCACGTTGGCAGGGGCTGGATGCGGCTTTCGGACTTCCCGCCATGTATAAGGCAGATCTGGTTGAGGTATATAACAATCAGCTGTATGCTACCATCAACGGTAAGCTTATGGTTCTCAACCCGCAAGGTCAATTCAATGCCATCGACCTACAATTTGAAACGCCCTTCGGTATCCAATGGATGAGTGCTGAAGGTGCCCACCTCGCGATAGGACTTCGCGATAATGAATACAGTAGCACAGCACGGTTCATCAATGCATCGGGAGAGGTAATTGTAGGCGGGGCTTCGTGTATCAATAGAACATTATATGGAATAGAAGATCAACAAGGCAGGATGTGGTATGCAGATGAATGGCGCCAGATCAGGTTTACCAATTCTATCAATGATGGGTGCAATAAAATCGAATATGATTCTCCTTATTCGCTGGAATGCTCTCATATCGAAATAGCCCCCAACCGGGTTTTATTTGCCGGTGGTGGTGCCAATGAAAATTATCAGATCGATTTTAACCGAAGTGGAGTTTATATCCTCAACCCGGATCAAAGTTGGACCAACATCAATGAAGAATATTTTTCCGCCTTAAAGGAAAAAGAAATCATAGGTTTTATGACCGTGGTGCCCCACCCTAAAGATACCTCTCTTATCTACATGGGCAGCTTCCTGACTGGCATCGTTGAATACAACACTACAAGCCAGGCCATGCGTTTTTTTAGCGATAATTCCAATAATGGAAAAATCAAAAGCTCACTCCAAGCAATGGTGGGTGCCCCTACACAGGTTAGGGTGGCCCATATGCAATTTGATGAAGAAGGCAATCTCTGGGTAGCCAATTTTGGAGCCCAAAAGCCTATTTCTGTTTTTACCGCAGAAGGCCAGTGGTATAGCTTTTCTACCCCCGGACCTACCTTTCTCACCAAGGTCAATATCGATCAAAGAGGCAATAAGTGGTTTGCAACAACAGCCTCTTCTCCAGGGGTTGTGGTCTTTAATGAAAATGGTACTCCTGAAGACCCGTCAGATGATGAGATCAAATTTATCAACAGCTCTAATTCCATCATTTCCAGCCAGGTCAACTGTGTTGAAACCGACCTGAATGGCGATGTATGGGTAGGTACATCTGAAGGTCCTATAGTCTTTGAATGCGATCCTTTCGACACCGATTGTCGCGGAACCCAAAGAAAAGTCTTAGAAGACAGTATTGCCGCCCTTTTGCTGCTGACCGAAGAAATATTCAGCATCGAAACCGACGGCGCTAATCGTAAATGGTTTGGAACCAGAAATGGCATCTTTGTTCAATCACCGGATGGAGAAACCCAGATCTATCGATATACCACTGATAACTCAGCCCTCTTACACAATCAAATCGTAGACCTTGAATTTGACAATAATTCAGGTACTATGTATATGTCAACCCAGTCCGGTATTCAAAGTCTAAAAACCAATGCAACCGGAGGTGCCAGAATCAATACAGAAACGGCTTACGCCTACCCCAACCCCGTCAGACCTGAATACCAGGGACCAATAGCCATCAAAGGCCTGGCCAGAGATGCCGACGTAAGAATTACCGATGTCAATGGAAGATTGGTTCATCAAAGCAAGGCTCTTGGCGGTCAGGCTATTTGGGATGGTAATGATTATACAGGCTCCAGGGTAGACACGGGTGTCTATTTGGTTTTTGCTGCCAATGAAAATGATCCCACCGTCAAAGATGTAATTGTCACTAAAATTCTCATTGTAAAATAATGGAG
>JAGNSQ010000121.1 GCA_017987975.1 Saprospiraceae bacterium | reverse complement strand
GGAAGGAATGTGATATTGTGTTTTCTCTTGATTTGAGATATTGGAGATCACATTGAGTGAACGATCCAAAACGAAGATGCCAAATCTCGTTGTGCCAACCCAAAGGCGGCCTTTGCTATCTATTATTAAACTCCTGATGGTTTCTCTGCCCAGTAAATTTTGACCATCGGGTAATCGAATATTGACAAATTGACTTTCGTTGCGATAGCGATTCCACTTGATGAGTCTGTCTTGTGCGCCTAGCCATACTATGCTGTCTCCCTGTAATGTAACAGCTTGAATATAGCCATCAAAAATTTGTTTGTTGGCATCTGAAAAATAAGGTTTCATAGCTACCTGTGCATGAAGGAGGTTGCAATAATGTAAGCCGGAAGTTTGTGTAGTTACAAACAAGTAACCGTACTTATCTACCATTACATTAAACGTATTATTCCCTCCGATACTTCCGGGGTCCAGTGGATCATGCGTATAATGATCCAGTTTCGATGTTCGAATATTGAGAAAATACAGTCCGGAAAAACGGGTAGTTATTACAACAATTTCATTGTTTACTTTGGCTGCCTTCCTAAGGTCTCCTTCAATGGGTTTTCCATGTTGATCAACCAAATTTTTCATCGTCCGTACAATGCCTTTGTGGGGTATGCTGATAACATAAAACAGTTTTCCATCTACAGTATAAGCCAGTATTTCATCATCGCTCAAAGCAACAGCATAATTGATGTCATTCAATGGCATGTCTAACTCTGCTTTTAATGTTTGGTAGTTGATGACAACAAGCCTGTTGTCACCATAGTACAAAATTCTGTCGTCTGTCAATTTTTTGGTCAAACTGTACAACTTGGGTATCCACTTCTCCACTGGCCAGTTAATGCGATCCATCACAAACTTTGTGGTGTCTTTCCAAACAAAGTGTTTAGTTTCCTTTAAAACTATTATTCCTCTGCTCTTTGTATTCAACACATCCGTCACCTCTTGCTGATCTTTTTCATCACCCACTGTTAACCGGTGAATTTTACGGTTTTTATCCAACATGTTGATGAATGGTGTACGGGATCTGAGCCAAATGCGATTACTATCATCAACGTCAATCCATCGAATGTTGTTGGATGCCAAGTTCCGATATTGGTGTTTGTCAAAATGGGTAATCTTGTTGCCATCAAAGGAATACAAGCCCTCAGAAGTGCCCAGCCAGACCAATCCATTCCTATCGGTAGCCACACAAATTACATTGTTGTCATTTAACCCTTCGGCTGTACTTAAATGGTGAAAGGAAGGAATTTGCGCTTTTCCCGCTTCTCCAATCAGGAAGCAGGTAAGAATGACAAATATGTATTTTAAGCTATGCAAGATTTGATGACTACCATTTTACAAATGTAAATATATATAGACCAAATCATATCCTTATTTCTGACTTTGCTTTTTGAGAGTATCTACTTCCTGTCTCAAAACACTGATCATTTCTTGTTGTTCCTGGATGGCTTTGATAAGTACAGGAATGAGATCTGAATAGTATACGCCGTACTACTCTCGTCACTATTGGTGGTTTCATTGTTGTCAGATGACAATATTCCATCTCCCAGTACAACCACTTCACTGACCACTTCTTTCAATTCCTGGGCTATCAAACCGAGCTTGGTACCGGCTCCTCGATTCTTTTTCCATTCAAAAGAAACCGGTCGCAACTTCATCACATCGTTTAGTCCGTATTGTATATTTTTAATGTTTGTCTTTTCTCTCTCATCAGAGGTATTGATCATACCATTAACCGCATATACCGACTCCCATCTGTAAAAATCGTTTCCTAAATCGATGGTACCCGTGGTACCTGGATAAAAACTATCGGTATAAGCTTCAACAATCACTTCAGGGTTGGAAAATGATGGGTTGGCGCTTCTAATGATTTGTAGCCTGCCGGTATTTCCGTGTCCCATCCTCCAACAGGAGCCAGCAGGTCTCACCATTTCCAATCCTACAAATTGATTGGATACTCCAGAACTTACACGGGCAAAAGCCTCACCTGAAGGGTTATGTACTTCCAGGATTTGATTGGGTGTCTGGATACCTATACCCACCTTACCTGACTTGGCAGTAAGATCAATGGTGCTTCCCGTGACCAGGTGTACTGCACCCGCCAAACTTCCTACGTCCACATCTGCTACATCTCCATAGTAAGATCCCAAATAGCCCCGGTAACCATTGTTTTCCCAAATGCCCAAAAAGGTTTGGCTGGCGGCGTTGAGCTTTAGTACCTGACCCGTAGCCGTGGTAGAAACATCTAGTCGGGCAGAAGGACTGGCATTTCCTACACCTACATTACCATTTTCGTCGATGACCATTTTTTCCTCCTCCTGGATCTGAAAACTCAAATTTCCCGTTGTGTTTCCGGTATTGGTTCCCAGAATCAAATGATTAGAAGCCGTTTTTAAATAGCCTTTGTCGTTTTCGCTGCTTCTCAATTGAATAGAGGGACTCGACCCATTGATGGTCAAAGCTGTTGCGGGATTGGAGGTGCCAATGCCCACTAAACCATTCTGATCAATGGTCAAACGAGGGATGCTTTTGGTGTTTAGGTTGAGTTTGCCGTTGAGATTATTATTGTATGTACCCAAAATGAAATCATCTCCGTTAACATTGAGGAATGACTTTGCTGTACCACTATTCAAAAACTGTACAGTTGGGTTGACAGCATTTATTGATAATTTTTCCTGTGGATTATTGATGCCAATACCAACATTTCCATTATTGAGATTGTGAATATGGGTGCCATTGGTCTGCCAACTTTTATCCAAATCTACCAAGATTTCTCTCCATCCACCATTTACATCTCCACGGTAAACCCAATAAGAATAAGTATCCATATCAAAAACAGTCAAGCCGGTACCCGGCCCGGGAATGGAGGTTCTTTCCAGAGTTGTCATTCTAGGGATCAACAAGCCCTTTGTATTGCTCTGTATGTCCAGTATAGCGGATGTATGTGCTTCTCCTCCGTTATGGCTGATAGCTACACTTTGAGCATGTATAAACCCAGCATTCAGGCACAAATAAAAGAAAATGAATCGTATCATTGTTTTGCTTTTTAATTTCGAAAGCAAATGTAAATGACACCATTCAGGTATGCCAGAAGTCCTTATTGGGTGGTCGTTTGGGTTTAGTAAATGGAAAAAATGAGGTGCCAGGGTATGTATAAATAGAGACTAGAATCGGGGAGAACCATTGATTCTCCCTGATTATCACCGTATCATCGCTGAACGACAAATGACTCCTGCGCAATTTTAAGTTCGTGGTCATACACAGTCAAATGATAAACACCATTAGCAAGTCCGGAGGTTCCTACCCTAATGCCAAGTTCACTTTCATCCATTTGACAAAGCGAGCTTAGCTCTTTTCCGCTTAGATCAAAGATTTGGTACCGAAGCTTGGCGCTTTGATCCATGCCGTGGATGTTATAAATAAAATAATCGGCTGTTGGATTGGGAAACAAGGTGGTAATGAATTTTGCATCTAAATCACTGGTATGAGATGGAAAGCTCAGGCTATCAGCATCAAAAAACAAACCGGTAAATGCGGTTACCTGCTCATTGAGATTAACCAGTAAAAGGGGAGCTGACCTATTGCTTCTGTAATAATACAATCTGTTTCTCACATTAGTTCGCTGCCCCTGTTTCTGACCAAAGGAAGTAAGCAAATTAGCAGGTGCGGGCAGCCCGTTGAGGTAAAAACTATCGATCTGGTGTTGCAAACTAAGCATCACCAATACATCATAAACGGGTGAAGGTCCATTCGGAGTGTATATTCTCATTTTGCCCCAACCTGTAACTGTGTCTTGTCTCACTACATTGGCAATGTGTTGAACTGGCGCATAATTTAACCCAAATGAGGGTATGTTTATCTTAAATTTAGCCAACCTCCTGGATACTGACTCATGGCTATAGCCTTTTGTTACAGGAAAGTCAAGTATTTCTCTCGGCTGTGATAAAATGTATTTTTGTTCTTCAAAAATAATGCTGTCTTTTGGGTTTCCGGTTAAGGGTCCCTGACTGTAAGCCTGTGCCGGAATATAAATGCCATTTTCATGGAATCCATCTACATTGGTGCTGTAATAGTAGTCAAGTTGATAACCAAGTCCATTAATGCTCATATTGGAAATGGTGTAGGCGTCGCAGTCATTTTTAAAAAAGGGATCTGTTGCTTTAAAATACTCTATCGCGCCGTTTGGGACAGTGGGTGTAGTATCTAAAAATATTTCCATGTTTTCACCAGAAAATGGAAGGCTTCCCAATTCTGTAGTACTGGTTACCCTGTACGTCTGGATCTTGGGAAAATTGCCAGCATCGAGTGTGATCTGTCCAATCAGCTGGCCAGTAGTGAAAAAAATAAATAAGTAGAGTAAAATTCTGTGTCTCATTGTCTGTGGTTTTGATAAGACAAAATAATTACTTCTCAGCTTCGCCGGCAATAGTGGTTAGCCACTATTCAGGCAGTATAAGATACCTGCATTTATAACTCATTTTGTAATCTAATCGAAAACTTTAATAGACTGTTTTTTCCTTCCAATTTTAATTTTTTTGTGATGTTAGATCGGTGGTTGTCAACTGTATTGGGCGAAACAAACAACAATTCAGCAATTTCAGCGCTGGTCTTTCCCTCACTGATGAGTTTAAGGATTACTTTTTCGGTTGGTGTAAGTAAGGCTTTTACCATTTGTATTTCTTCACTCTGGGCTTCCTGTTGGTTGTTTAAAAAACCTTTAAACTGAGGACTCACAAAGAAATTGCCCTGCTCTACAGATGCTATACATTCCAATAATTCCTCAATGGCGTTGTCTTTGAGCAAATAACCCTGAACCCCTGATTGCATGGCATCTTGAAAAAAAGATTTGGTCTTGTGCATGGTCAATAAAATGATACGGGTCTGGTGTTTTTCACTCAATACTTTTTTAGCTACATCCAGGCCACTCAGTATGGGCATCTCTATGTCGAGAATGGCAATATCGGGCCTGAGTGCAATGATTTCCTGATAAGCTTTCATGCCATTTTCTGCATGAGCCACGACCCGAATATTGGGTATTTTGGAAACAGCATCAATAACTCCGCCTCTAAATAAAGGATGATCGTCTGCCACTAAAATATTTAATTTCCCCATTTTATCTACTCAATTGTATTGTGAAACATATTTTATCTACTAAAACTTAAAACAAAGGAACAACCACCACACTTTTAGTGCCGTGCCCCGGTTGTGATTCAACTTTAAAGCTGCCATTCAGAATGCGGGCTCTTTCCTGAATATTGAGTATGCCAAATGAAGTATTGGCTTTTTTTTGAACCACATCAAAATCAAAGCCCTTGCCATTGTCCTGGACCTGTAGATAAAACTTATCCTGGATCAATTCACCTGTAATACGAATTGTGGTTGCCGCTGCATGTTTGAGTGTATTGTTGATACATTCCTGGATGATTCTGTATAAGTTAATTTTAACATCCTGGCTTACCATCTGCTCTCTCGGTAGCTGGATGTCGCTTGATACAAAAAGCTGAGTACTCTCTCTTACTTTATCGCACAGTGATTCTACTGCGGTACTGAGTCCATACTGGTTGAGCTGATTGGGGTAAAGGTCTTTTGATATATTGCGTACTTCCTCCAATGACTGATCTATGCTTTGATCAAGTTGGTCTGTATTGAGTCCGTGTTTGTGAATGTAGTTTTTGATGAATAAAATATTTTGCCCAATGCTGTCATGTAACATCTTGGCTATATTTTGCCTTTCATCTTCAATGGATTTGATCTGTTGTGCTGAAAATTGCTGTCTAAGCTCTTTTTCACGTTTATTTTTACGATGATTGATGTAAAAAAGAATGGCAATGATCAGCGAAATCAAAGCGATGATCCAGGCGTATAACTGTTTGATTTTTTCATGGGCCAGGTTGGTTTCAAACTCAAGTTCCCGTATTGCTTCCTTTTTTTCATTCAACTCATAATATCCTGACATAGCACTCATTTTATTGGCATAATCAGTCTGGTAAACGGAATCTTTGGTTGCCAGATATAATTTATGATAATGCAACGCATCCTTCCATTCTCCCTTCGCTTCGCAGATGGCACTTTGGTTTTTGTAACAATCAAAAAGCCAGTCATTACTACCCATTTCTTTGGCAAAATTGATAGCCTTGGTCACATACGGCTGGGCTTCGTCGTAACGTTTGAGACCGATAAGAATTTCACCCAGATGCTGATGAATAGCAGTTTTATTTGATAGATTTTTCTCCACAAAGGAGTAATTCAACATTTCTTTTTGGTAAAGCAACGATTTTTCAAAATCCTCAATGTGAGCATAACAATTACTAAGATTATCCAGCGTATATACAATTATTTCTTCATCACCATTCTTTTTAGCCAACTCAACACTATGTTGGCAGAGCAAGATGCCTTCTTTGGTCTTTCCTGTACCCACCAACTCCAGGCCAATTTCAGAATTGATTCGAATGGTATCTGTAAAATGTCCAGCTTGAATGGCAGCTTTTTTACTCTTGATATAATATCCAATGGCCTTCTCATGGTCTTGCATCTGAAAACTCATTTGTCCCAGGTTAAAGTAAAGAGGCTGTAAAAAATTATATCTCTTTTCCTTCTCATATTTTGGCAAAAGGTCATATACCGCTTTTTGAGAAGCATCAAACATGCCCAGATTGTTGAAAACCTGAGCCTGGGTCATAAGGGCACTAAAAATCAGAGAGTCAATTCCTGTTTGATGCGCAGCCTTGACCAGTTCTTTGGCTTCTTCAACCACTCTTGCCGGCTTTGACTCGAGGTCTTCATTGACGATAGAGTCAAGTCGGTAGTATTCGCGCAGATCCTGAGCTATTAAGCAGTCAAAGCAGAAAACCAATAAGGCAAGGGTCCAAAATCTTCTTTTCAATAACATGATAATTCAATTCAGGGATGAAAAATATCACATTTTGCAGAAATAGGGGATAGTGGTTAGTGACTATTTAAGCAAATCAAATTTTTTGTCCTTATCATCTTAAATTATTTAAGGACAAAAAACGATATAACAATCATTTGCTTTGGCAAAAAGCCTAAAACCACACCGTAAAATTGGAAATCAGCCACAAAGCAGACTTGCTCGCTTCTCCATCTTTATTTCGATACTGCTCTGTATCAGAGAAAAATTTTCTTCCTTCCAATCTAAAAAGGGCATTGTCTTTCTACTTATAATCGATGCCCAAAGCTGCACTACCTGTGCTAAATTGACCCACACCGTTTTGGGAAGTAATCTGGATTTGGTCTTTGTCTTCAAAATATTCCAGTCTGCCGGAAACAGAAAAATGTTGGCCCCATTTCATTCTTCCAATCACATTAGCCTGCCACCAGTAATGATTACTAGTTTTTCCATTACCTTCTTTTGTTTTTTGATTGCCCCCATAAACACAAGTGGTAAGGGTAAACGGTCCACCGGGGTTGTGAATCTAATACAAATCGGTAAAATAGCGGGTGCCAAATTGTAGATTGGAGGGTGAAGATTCGTCTCCGATATAGGTATTCCAGTTGATCAGGTTTTGATCATTGGGGCGGTACTCCAGCTGGCTGCCAAAGGCCAGGTGATCATTGTTGTCCTTAATTTGCTGCCAGCCGTTGAGCAGGTAAAAGTACCCGGTTACTTTAGCTGATAAAGGCAATGTCAATTTTACTCCTGAAAGATAGTAGGGCATATACTCGGGTGCCAGACTTCGGGTGTACATCAAATGGTCTTTGCTGATGGCACTCTCATTGGTATACGGCGAGCCCAATATCCCGGCATCAAGCCAAATGCCTTTCTTTTTTGATAGCGCTACTCCGGCAGATGCCTCTACCAAATTTTTAAACCCTGCATCTTCATTGGCATAGTTGGCTTGCATATACGTGCCAAAACCGGGTACCAAGTGCACCCTTAGGTCTTCCGTGCTATATTTGAGATCCAGGTAAGCAAGGTTGACAGTAAGCTCCTTATTGCTGGCCATACTCACAAAATACGGCATGTCTTTTTGAGAATCAGGGCCTGATTGCCACCCATAGTAGAGATCCAGGTAGCCTCCAATGATCAGAGGATTAGGCTTGGAGGCCGAAGTGGTATCAGATAGGTCAGGATGGGTGACCTGAGTGAACATTGGAAATGAGAATAAGAGCCAAATCCAACATAACGTGATTCTAATTCTGGTAGTCATGACAACAAAAGTAACCAAATTCAATTCGACAATAAAAAATATTTTCTTTCCATTTTGAAATAGAAATTTCTAAGCAAATACTCTTTTGTCAGATTGGTAAATAAAAAGTAAAAAAACCAAGCGTTTTGTAATTCTAAATCCTTCTCTACCTCGATGTAGAATTCTCGACAAGAAAAACATTATCGCTTGATTAAACGGATAAAAGTTAATGGTGATAAGGACGGCTGACTTTTCAAGATGGTATTCAGTGCAAAGTATAGCATTTCACGAAAAGAGATGCGGGGCAGGTGGTGTGGTAGGTGAAATGAACGTAGGCGGAATGTAGTGAAGGATAGTGTAGAGAATGAAGCGAAGCGGAATGAACGGAACACCTGAACGGAATGGAGATGAAGTGAATGAACCTACCGCAAGCACATGGCCATTAAACAAAACATGCTTTATTTTTTACTGCACCATTGAAAGGGTGGAGGGGTGTGTGGCTCTTGGGGGGTGCGGTGGCAAAAAGCACGGCTTCATCCCGTTTTTCACGGGATGCTATGGTGTTGGCTACTTAACATA
>JAGNSQ010000025.1 GCA_017987975.1 Saprospiraceae bacterium | reverse complement strand
TCCTTAAATATATTGAATAGCCGGTCAAAATCACTTTGCTCCGGATTTTCAATTTGCTCATGAAATATCCATCCCCTCATCTTTTATTTTACCAAATCAAAACGAGTTATGGGGATAAAATGTTTAATCTGGTCCAACTTAATAGAAAACTGACCCAGAAACACTATTTTTTACCCTTTGTCTCTGAGTAAAAGGAGTTTATTTTTATCTTTGATGCCTAAATTTTAGAATTATGAGGCTCCGCATTTTATGCTGTTGGCTAATTTTGGGCTCATTGGTAATAAGCGGCTGTGAAGATGATCCCATAGCGCTTGAAATCAAAAGAGAAAATCTGGCTAAAAACTACAACAACGATGTAGTAGTAGCCTATACTGATTTGTATCTGGATATTGAACGTTATTTACCTGGTTTCAGACCTGCTTCTGCTGCAAGGGCGCTGGCTTATATCAATATGGCATCTTATGAGGCAGCAGTACCTGGCATGCCGTATTTTGTATCTAATGCAAGCCGTCAATCGGGTTTAACCATCCCGGATTTACCAGAAAAAGATCTTAAAAAGTACCATTGGAACCTGGCGATAAATGCTTGTATGTCTAAGGCCTTGGATCATTTTTTGATCAATAAAACAACCGAACAAGCTGCCTTGATCAAAGACCTGGAAGCATCCTTCAATAATCAATTAGGACCTAATGTGAGTCAGGAAGTGTTTAATAATTCTCAAATCTGGGGTAGGGCTGTGGCTGATGCCATCATCGCCTATGCCAAATCTGACCTGGAAGCGGAAGCGCACATCCTAGACCCTCAACCCGCCTCTTATGTTCCACCTTCGGGTGAAGGAAAATGGCAACCTGAAAACGGAGTAAATGCTTTATTCCCGTATTGGGGTAAGTCAAGGACCTTTGCCAATCACGGAGATCAGTTAAATACCCTTCCTCCTCCGGTTTATTCAATGGCTCCGGGAAGCAGGTATTACAGAGATTTTGCAGAAGTAAACAGAGTGGTAACCCAAAGAGAGGGCCAGCAATACTGGATGGCAGAATTTTGGAGCGATGACATTGTAGGCCTTTCTTTTAGCCCGCCAGCCAGGTTGTTTGCCATTGCCAATCAGATCATTGCCATTGAAAACACCGACCTGGAAACAACCTTACATATGTATTGTAAGTTGGGTTTTGCCGAAAATGATGGTGCTGTAGCCTGCTGGAAAGCTAAATATGAGTATAATGTTGAACGTCCATATCAATTTATAAAAGCAAACATCAACCCTGATTTTACACCCATTCTCGGAGAGGCAGTTGGAACTCCCGGTCTCACTCCTAATTTTCCCGGCTACCCTTCAGGTCATTCTACCTTTGGTGGTCTTGGTGCTGCAGTCTTAGCTCATTTTTTTGGAGATGATTATTATTTCACCGACAGGTGCCACGAAGGAAGGGATGAATTTAAGGGCACACCGAGAAGTTATTCTACTATTCGCGAATTTGGAGAAGAAAACGCTTATTCAAGAATTTATTTAGGGGTTCACCCAAGGTTTGATTGTGTAGAAGGTCTTCGATTGGGCAGACAAATTGCTGGCAATGTTTTGGCCTACGAACTTCGCAAGGATTAAAAGGACTTTTAATGGCTTACATTGTTATAATGTCTAACCCGGTTTGAATCAGTTTTTCCACTGTCTTTTTGGGGTGAGCACTAAAGGTGTTGAGTTCTCTATTGGCTATAATGGCATTGAGTGACAATGCTTTATGTCCCATTACCGCGGCCATGCCATATATAGCCGATGTTTCCATTTCAAAATTGGTAATCACCCTTCTTTCCATTTCATAAGCTCTCATTAAATCTAAAAATCGGGGTGATTTATTATTTACTCTAACAGTTCTTCCCTGAGGGCCATAAAAACCGGGTAAGGTGAGGGTCATTCCTTTTTGAAAAGATTTGGGAAGTTTTTTTAGCAATGATGCAGAACCAGGGGCAACATAGGACATTGAAGGAATTCGCTCTTTTTTCAGGATTTTATCGATTCCTGCTTTGATGGGAGCACACTTTTCATCTTCTGCTCTTTCATAAAAATGCATCAACACATCGAGGCCAATACCATGGGTTGACGCCACAAATGAATCAACAGGTATTTCTTTACGCAACGCTCCAGATGTACCAATTCTGAAAAAATTCAGGCTTCTCTTTTTTTTGTTAACTTTTCTGCTTGCCAAATCAATGTTCGCCAAAGCATCCAATTCGGTGAAAACAATATCAATATTGTCGGTGCCGATTCCGGTGGATACAATTAAAACTGACTGCCCGTTATAATCTCCCATCAGAGAAACAAATTCTCTGACTCTTTGGGTAAAATACACCCTGTCCAAAAATGGTTCAAACATTTTCACTCTGTCAGGGTCACCCACCAAAATGATGTTGTCACATATTTGTTCGGGTAGTAAACCCAGATGGTAGATACTGCCATCGGGATTAAGAATTAAATCGGCTTCACCAATCATTTTATCTTTTTATTAATGTCCAAATAAACTAAACTGTATCAAAAATACAGCGATACCGGCTAAAAAGCCAAGGGCAGCCAACCAGCTGATTTTTTTAAAATACCAGATAAAATCAATTTTTTCCATGCCCATTGCAGCTACTCCGGCGGCAGAGCCTATGATGAGCATGCTTCCACCTGTACCGGCAGTAAAGGCAATAAAATGCCATACTTTTGAGTCGATGGCATCCGTAAACATACCCATAGAAGCGGCCACCAATGGTACATTGTCGATAATGGCAGACAAAACCCCGAGAAGGATAACAACTATATCTCTGCTTGGAATAGCATTTTCTAAACTTTCAGCCATGAACTGAAGGGTGCCTACATTGTAGATGGCAGTTGATTCTAAAGCTGCCACTGCCAACAATATGCCCAGGAAAAAAAGTATACTGGAGATTTCAATACGAGAAAGTGCTCGGTGGGCTGAATATAGATGCTTTTTTTCATGTGTAAAATCTTCTTCAGGGTGTACATATTCGGATACCATCCAAACAACACCCAATGACAACATCATACCCAAATAAGGCGGTAAATGGGTCACCGTTTTAAATATGGGAACAAATACAATGCCGCCCAAACCCAGCCATAATATTAGACGACTTGACAAGAGCCTCTCTGCCTTCACATCTTCGTGAACCGATTTATCAATCTCCCCTTTAAATACAGGCAAGAAACTGGCAATGGCAAATGGCACGATAAAACATACGATAGATGGTAAGACCAACCACTCCATCAACCCTTCTGTTGTTACTTTTTTACCTATCCACAACATTGTTGTTGTCACATCTCCTATGGGCGACCATGCACCCCCGGCATTGGTTGCAGTTATAATCAATGCTGCATACCACATTCTTTCTTTTGGATCTTTTATCAGTTTGCGCAACAATGTGATCAAAACAATGGTCGCTGTTAGATTGTCGATAATTGAAGAGAGTATAAAGCCCAAAATTCCGGTTATCCAAAGCAACCTTTTTTTACTTTTGGTATGAACCATGCCTTTCAAGACCTCAAAACCCCTGTGTAAATCAATGATTTCTACAATGGTCATCGCACCTATCAGGAAAATCAGAATCTCTGCTATCTTTCCTATGTGGTGTAGCAGGGTTCCTGTAAATCCTTCTTCAAGTTGTTCAGTCATCCCTCCGGAAGCATTGTATAAATGCCCGTGACTGTCGATAAGATCCACGGCGCCTCCATGGAATCCAAGTGAAAGGGTGGCCCATAAAATGGATCCGGTTAACAGGGCCGATACGGTTTTATCTAGTTTAAGTGGATGTTCGAAAACGATAAAAAGATAACCTATTACAAAAAGTAAAATGATACTAGTGGTCATTAAATTTGGTTTGCTTAACCTGTCAAAGATAAGCCAAAGCTCAGAATTATGGCCTTGGATTGATATTAATTAATCCCTTATTGCCCAACATCATCTTTCTGGAAAGAGGTGTAAGCGAGCATAGAGTAGGAGTGTAATGGTTTTAAGATCTTTAATAGTTCCATTCTGAACCGCTGTCCAGGCTGATTCAAAGGATAAATGAATGACTTCAATATCTTCCTGCTCTTCTACCAAGCCCCCTTTGGTGGTGGGTTCAGAACTGGCAGCATAGGGGGCTGTGAAAAAGTATATTTTTTCGGTCTTGGCCCCGGGAGTTGCATAGGCACTAAAAAGGAATGTTGGATTTTCTATCGAATACCCGGTTTCTTCTTTTACCTCCTTTATTATGGTAGCACAGGCATCGCCGTCTTCAATAAGCCCGGCACACACTTCGTACAAGAGCCCGTCACCTCCTTCATTAAGCATGACAGCCAACCTGAACTGACGGATGAGAACTACCTCTTTCTTTTCTAAATTATACAATAAAATGGCGGCTCCATTGCCTGTATCGTGGATTTCTCTAACCTGGGTCTCGGTCCTGCCATCGGTCCTGGTGTAGTGAACTATGTATTGTGCAAATTCAGACCAAATGTGCGACAGTTTACGTTTGAATAATATTTTGGCTTTCATTTTGTGGTGCTAGGCCGCAAAGATACAAAGGCAGATACGCCTTGGAAAAATATATTAATTTTGCACCATGGTTAGAATTGGTGGAATAGAAATCGGAGAGTTTCCTCTGTTATTGGCGCCTATGGAAGATGTCAGTGACCCTCCCTTCAGAGCCTTGTGCAAGGAACAAGGAGCAGACTTGATGTTTACTGAGTTTATTTCAGTTGAAGGATTGATTAGAGATGCCGACAAATCTTTGCAAAAGCTGGAAATCTTTGAAGAAGAGAGACCAATTGGAGTTCAAATTTTTGGCGCTGAGTACGATTCTATGATGAAGGCAGCTGAAATAGTGGAAAATGCAGGTCCTGAAATTTTAGACATTAATTATGGTTGCCCTGTAAAAAAAGTGGTCTGTAAGATGGCAGGTGCCGGTATTTTGAAGGATATACCCAAAATGGTGTCTCTTACAGAGGCTGTCGTCAGGTCTACGAATCTTCCCGTAACTGTCAAGACCAGACTGGGATGGGATGAGCAAACGATCTTTATTGAAGAAGTAGCAGAAAGACTGCAAGATGTTGGTATTCAGGGACTTTCAATTCATGGAAGGACCCGTTCCCAGATGTACAAAGGAGAGGCCGATTGGTCTAAAATTGCGGCTGTAAAAAACAATCCCAGAATCAAAATTCCCATTTTTGGCAATGGAGATATTGACAGTCCTGAAAAAGCTCTTCAGTATAAAAACAAATATGGTGTTGATGGCATCATGATAGGAAGGGCCAGTATTGGACATCCATGGATATTCAGAGAAATAAAACATTTTTTGGCTACCGGCGAACTATTAGATCCACCTACCATTGCGGAGAGAGTAGAAGCAGCACGTCAACATCTTGTCAACAGCGTCAAGTGGAAGGGGCTGAAACTTGGAGTGGTAGAAATGAGAAGGCACTATACCAACTACTTCAGGGGTTTTCCCAATATCAAGCCTTTCAGAGCCAGATTGGTTACTGAAAACGATTTGGAACCCCTATTGGAGGTACTCAATGAAATCGAAAAAACCTATGATGGCCTGGAAATTACACAAAGCTCGGAAAAACCAGAACAGCTTGTTTATGGTTGTGATGGCTGATTTATGTGGTCATAAGTATGTTAATGTTTTAATCTTTAGGAGCGAATAGGGTATTTTTATCATCTTATCTACATCTTATTTCAATTTTGAAATCTTATTTCATATGGTTGTGGTTACTTTTTGGCCTACATCTTGCCAAGGCCCAATGTGATTTTAATGGAATCCTCAACATCCCAGATGAAGGTACGACTGGACTTAATCTATTGATTAACAATGCAATAAATAATGATTTGGCCGACCCGGCACAAGGTGTATGTCGGGTCTTAATTAAGTTCAAACATGACGTAATCGGAGATCTCAACATCAGTCTTTTGTCGCCTTCCAATCAGTTGGTTCAATTGGTTGGATCAGGTGGCACTTCATCCGGATTTACAGATGGTGCTTTATGGGACGTCAAATTTACCCCCTGCGCCTCTGCTGCAAGCCCGGATCCTGGTTTTAGCCCTTTTTGGGCCAATGATGATTTTTGGCAGGCTTTTCAACAATATAATGGCACTTATTACCCCCATTCGGGGTGTTTAGAAGATTTTAACATGGGGCCTGTTAACGGTACATGGACCTTATTGATTGAAGATGTGGCAGCATTGGATGAAGGGGTAATTGAATATTTTTCTATTGATTTTTGTGATGATTCAGGTGTTGATTGTAGCCCTTGTAACCCACCGGTCTTTTCCTATGTGCTCGATTCTTTAGAAATTTGTCAAGGTGCAGTTTTTGATAATAGTAAGTTGGCTTTTTCATCACCAAATCCATCACCAGATACGGCCAATTACCAATTTATTGATCTGATTTTTGGTAATTCTGGGTTTTTGGGAAGCACTAAAGATACCCTGATTTCTTTGTTCGATCCGGGTAATTATAACATCTGCCACCTTATATACCACAAAAGCGATTCCTTCTTTGTGGCTAACTTGCCATTACACTTTCAAGACACTCTTATTGATAAAATATTGTTGGAAGGCGGTATTTGTGGGCATGTAAATGATTGTTTAAGTCTTACTGTGTTGCCAGTTGGAGATACTCTATTTGTCAACCAAACTCTATGCTTAGGAGATACACTTTATTTTCAAAATATTGCATTTACCCAAGGGGGTATCTACATTGTAAGCGATACCAGTGGGAAATGTGATACAGTTTATCAATTGAGCATCGATTTGCAGGATCTTGCTCCTGTAATCACTTTTTCGCACCCTCTTCTGGATTGCAACCACAGTGAGGTTGGTATACATTTGGGCGGAGTAGAGGGTCCGGGTAATATCACTATTTTGTGGAGTACCAATGGCGGCAATATTGTTTCAGGGGGCAATAGCGATAGTGTGGTGGTAAATGCTAAAGGGTTTTATCAATTTGAAATTTCAAATGGCAATTGCGTATATTATGATTCTGTATTTTTGGATGCTGATTTAGAGTTGCCAGAGGTAAGCCTTGAGCCGGGTACCTTAAATTGTGATTCAATCAATACACTTATTCATGTAAATTCATCTTCCATATTGGCAAGTGTCAAATGGTCGGGGCCAATGCCATTTCAGCAAATTGGTTTGGATATAAGGGTTAGTTTACCCGGCTGGTATGTAGCTGAAATTGTTGATCAAAACGGTTGTTCTATTGTAAAAACAATCGAAATCAATCAGGATGTCATCAAACCACGATTGCAGTTTGACCTGTTTCCAATTACTTGTACAAGTGCCATAGGTAGGATCGGGGTGACAGATTCATTTAACATTCAATCTGTTTTATGGTCTGGGCCTTCACCTCAAAGTCCAACAGATATCAATAGTCCGCTGCTGCTGCCGGGCTTGTATTCGCTAAACTTATTTGGCTATAATGGATGTGATACTACACTTCAGATTAATTTGCCGGATGAAAGATATATCGTAGATGCTGTTTTAATACCAGATACACTTACCTGCTCAAAAAAAGTGGTGACACTTACCGTTTTTTCAAGCAGAGTGATAGAAGATCAATTATGGCAATTTCCGGATATGTCTTCAATCAATACTATCAATCCTTTGGTGATGAGCCCGGGCAATTATCATGTAACTGTAACTGACAATGCCGGGTGCACAGGATTCACCAATGTCGAAATTGCTATCGACACCATGGCGCCTGTACTTTTGGTAACAGATAGATGGATTGACTGCGACAGCACGCAGCTTCGTCTAAAAGTTGAAAATGCAATACCAGACTTCACTTATGAATGGTCAGGACCTAATTTTTTCAACTCAATAGACCCCTCTCCTGTAGTCAATCAGGAAGGAAGATACGTAGTGACGGTTACGGATCAAAACGGGTGCAGCAATACAGCAGTTATCAATGTTTGGTTGAGTACTGACTTGCCAGACGTGAGTTTTTTAATTGATACCTTAAACTGTTCCAATCCGGTAGCAAGCTTAACTCCTTTAGATTCAACCGGTATTGATTTTTTATGGCTCAGCAATGGTATGCTCAATGCTCCGAATAACTTTAAAGGTATTGTGGATACAGCCGGTACTTATATTGTGAGGGTTACCGATAGAAGTAATGGATGTAAACGGGATTACTTTTTATCAGTGACAGATGACCGGGTGATTCCGGATTTTAATGTGGTATCTGATTCGCTTGATTGTGAAAAGAGTAAAGCTACTTTAAAAATTGAAGGCAGTATTAAAGCCAAAACATGGTCATGGTCAGGTGAGGGCTTCAGCTCCTCTGATCCAATGCCCCAAGTAAGTGCCCCGGGGTGGTATAAGCTGGAAGTAACTGACAGTCTCAATTGTATGTTCATTGATTCTGTTTTTGTAATTCAGGCAGACGAAATACCCGATGTCGGCATCATGGGTACTCAATTGACCTGTATCAGCAACGAGGCACAGTTGACTGCCATTGCCGCTCCTGGTGTAAGCTTCACATGGAAATCAGGGAACCTTACCCTGGGTACAGGAAGGTCAATAAGTGTATTTAGTGTAGGTGAATACACGGTCATTGGTAAAGGAGATGGTAATTGTTTTGATACCGCCAGTTTTGAAGTCTTTTATGACACTTTGCCACCCCAGCTTATACCGGAACCAGTCTTGACTCTTTCCTGCCTGAGAGATTCAGTGGAATTGAAAGTTAGCGCAAATGAATCTCTTGTATCCGGAATATGGGAAGGGCCCGCTGTAACTGGACTGGATAGTGCAAACATCTGGGCCAAATTGCCCGGAATTTATTATTATACAGCACTTGACAGCGCAGGCTGCATTGCTAACATTGAGCTGGAAGTTGTTGATGAAGCGGTATATCTTTCTTTTGATACATTGGTAAATGAATTGAATTGCAAACACCCGGGTATGGTAGAGTTGATTTTTTCAGAGCCGCCTACCCAAGTCATTTGGACCCATTCTCCCATTCCGATAGCTGAAGGCACCCAATCTTTTCAAACCAACGTAGCAGGAATTTATAGTTTTGAATTAACCAATATACAAGGCTGTGTTACTAAAGGCCAGTTGGTTGTACTTGCAGACACTGTTCGACCCGATATCTCAACCTTGATTACAAAGGAACTTAACTGTATAGATACAGTTATTACTATTGGGTTTTTAACACCCTTACCACCTGGAACAACCGTGTCCTGGGAAGGAGGAACCATTATCCAAGATACCCTTCAGGTAAATCAAGCTGGATCTTATGAAGGAATGGTCACAGCAGCCAATGGTTGTTCGAGTGTTTTTGTAGCGGAGGTTACCCAAAATATGGCATTACCGGTATTTGAAGCGCTGAGTGATACCATCAACTGCATCCAAAGTAAAACGGATATTGAAATTTCAGGAACGGGCACTTATACAAGTGTAACTTGGATAGGTCAGTCAGGTGACGTTTACGTGGGTCAAAAAGTCAAAGTTGATAAACCGGGTTATTATTACGCAACAGTTGTGGGTGACAATGGTTGCCAGAGTAAGGATACGGTGGAGGTGTTAAGTGATTTTTCTATTCCTGAACTCATAATGGAGGATACCTTTTACCTGCCATGTGATGGAACAGGGGTGATGTTGGAAGTCAACGCGAACAAAACCATATTGGGTTACAAGTGGGTTGGCATCGATCAGACATTTTTTTCAACGGATCCTTCGCCCCTTATTACATTTCCTGCCCGGATAAGGGTATCAGCATCTTCCACCAACGGATGCGAAGCCCATGATACAACTCTTGTCATTTTATCTCCGTTGAGACCCTCTTTTGGCATAAAGGGTGATACCATTGGATGCCAACCTTCAACCGCTACTTTATTGGCAATTGGGGTAAATGACGACAAAAGTTTTTTCTGGGTCAATGATGCCGGAAAGCAATTTGTTTCTGATTCGATAGCAGTTGTTGAGGCGGGCAATTACAAACTTGTTGTAACCGCAATCAATGGCTGTACAGATTCTCTGTCATTTTTTGTACCGGTTGACACCTTACGTCCTGTTATTCATCTCACACAGTCAAAACCTTTTATTTGTGATCAACAACAAATAGAAATTATGGCAGGTGTTCAAAGTGGAGGTCCTGACTTTGATTTTGAATGGAGTACCATAGGTGGGAGTTTTGCAAACAATACCCAAACGCTTACTCCTTCGGTTAATAGTACAGGAAGCTATCAGTTGTGGGTATCAAATCCTTCCAATGGCTGTGCTTCTGTACAATCCCTTATTTTGGTTGAAGAGCCTAACCCGATTAAAAATGTAGAAGTATTCACAACTGACCCTGTGTGTTTGCATGATGCCAATGGTTATATTGAGATTGTAGCAATTGATGGTGCTTTTTTGCCAATTACTTTGGCTGTAGATGGCATCAATGTACAAGGGCCAAGGATTGAAGATCTTTCAAGCGGAGATTATCATTTAAGTTTAACAGATTCACTTGGCTGTAAATGGGATTCATTGATTACTTTAAAAATGGGGAGAGAGGTAGGAATACTATTACCCGCTGATACGACAGTAACTCCAGGTGACGAGGTATTGGTTATTTACAACTCCTTGCCAACCGATCAAAAGTGGATAAGTACAGAGTGGATTCTATTGCCTGGAGGCGGGGTTGTTTGTAACGATTGTCCCAGCTATGTTTTTGTCCCTAACGAAGATGTTGGTCTGGTTGTCTTGGCTAAAGACAGTCTTGGTTGTTTAGCTAGCGATACTATTTTGATCATGTTAAATGATGCTGTTGCTCTCTCATTTCCCAATGTATTTCAGCCAGGCAGCGATGGTAACAATTCTACTTTTTATATTCCGGCACAAGCAGGGCTTGCAGCCATAGAATTTTTAAAAATTTATGATAACTGGGGAAATCTTGTTTTTTCTAAGATAAATATGACTCCCGACATGCCAGAGGAAGGTTGGAATGGGATGTTGAATGGATGTCCATTGCAACCCGGAGTTTACGTGTACCAAATGCGGATCCGACTCAATACCGGAAATACGAAATTGATTACGAAAGATCTGACCCTTGTTAGATAGATGCCACCGCAAGCTGAAAATATAGAGTAGGAGGGTAAAATTTTTGCTTATCTCTGTGTAAAAGAGCGAATGCGAGTAAAGATAAATAGAACCAATCTAAAGTATGACTTTGAAATAATATTTTGATTCTTACCTTCGTTTGGTATGATTCTTACCTTTAATTTTATGTTTCATTTAGAATCCAAATTATATATTCCATTTTTTTAACACATCATTGGTAAAAGCTCGACAAATTTTATTTAATTTTGTAGCCAAATTTAAGACCGGTATATCCTCATGAACTTAGGCAGATATTTACTTTTTCTTACGGTAATATGTGGGGCCAATTTGACCCTATCTGCCCAAAATCCGTGTAACTATACCGCCGGTTATACCTGTAGCACAGCCCCTATTATTTGTGATTTGTCGTGTCTTGATGGCTTTGTTGGAACAACACCTCTCGCATCGGCGGTAGTGTGGACCCTTCCAGAGCAGCCTCAGTACGTTTGTACAACAGGTGGCAATCCACAAAACATGTCCTGGTTCGCCTTTATTGCAGGATCAAACCATGCCCAAATTACAATCACTCCATTTAATTGTGCCAATAACGATGGTATTCAGGCGGGTATTTTTGATGATTGCGATTTTTCAGATGCCGTTTTTAACAACAACCCCTATGCTCCCGAATACATTGATTGTGAATCTCCTGATGGAGATATGTCTGCAATTACGTTGGAGTCGTTTAATCTCATTCCAGGGCAGATTTATTATTTTTATGTTGATGGTTATGAAGGAGATGTCTGCTCTTACAGGGTAGATATCATTTCAGCAACCCAACATTTTGAATTGCATGATTTAACTTCTTTTACACAAGGTAATGACACCGTTCAAATTTGTCCCAACTCCAGCTATACTTTGGGAGTTGATAGCCTAAAACTGGATATTTATTACTATTGGAAAATAAACCCTGCTACAACCTCTCTCCCTTATGATACTTTCACCAGACTGGACAGCATCGTAAACTGGACCTTCAGGGATACAGGCGTTTACGCCATTTCAATGTTTGCAACCAATGGTTGCGACATTACCGACACCATCCAAAAAACGTTTAGGGTTTATGATCTCTCAAATGAAGACTTTGGTACTATAATCCAATGTGCCAATGAGTTTCCATTTGGTGGCCCACAGAATATTGACCCCAACGGAGATGGCGTATTTGGTTGGCAAGGGCCTAATATCACAGCTCCTGGTCGTGATAGTTTTCTGGTTAATCGACCCGATGGCTGTTCTTTTTGGCAATATATAACCGTTGACCCTTTACCTCTTCAAGCCAGAGAAACTGTCACTCTGGTTGATTGTCAGCCTTTTGCCTATCATGATCTGATCCTTGATGATACGTACAAAAATTTCCCTTACACCCTGCCAGTCAAAGACAGAAACGGTTGTGATAGTACCGTGATGATCAATGCCTATGTTCCTGTCATCAATGCCAGCCTTTCACCATCTGCCTGTTCCAACGGCGAAATAACAATAAGTTGTAATGCCAATGTAACATCAAGTCCGGGTGGGCATATTTTAAATTATCTTTGGAAAGACGAATTCAACAACATTATTGCCGATAATGATGCCAATCCTGCAACGATTTTGATTAATAATAAAGTGAATCTTAATCTTTCGGTAACGATGACAGTCTTGGGAACGGTTTGTCAAATTGACCTCCCGGCAGTACAAGTTGACCCTTCATTAGAACTACCTGTATCGCCTCAGACCAATGCCTGGGATTTGGAAATTTGTAAAGATGTGCCTACCGCCAACTATTCTGTTCAAGGCAGTGCTGGTACCCTTTCTTATATCTGGTCAGCCAACAACGGAGCTGTAATTGACGGCAATGCAACCGGCAATTCGGTCAACATTGATTTTTTGGAAGTTGATAAAAATGTAACTGTTTGCGCAGCCGCTGTCAATGGATGCGGCGAAGGCCCACCTTCCTGTCTCGAAATTTCTTTTTTAGATAGACCTAATCCTGAATTGCCCGTACAGCTGAGCGTCTGTGAGGATTCTGTAGTAAGCGTGGCCATTCAGAATCCAATGATGGTTGGGGCTTCTTACTCTTGGATCGTTAGTGATGCAGATGTGGTTTCAGGTAATATCAATTCTTTTGGCCCTATTGAACTAAGATATGCACAGCCAGGCAATTATCAGGTGACTTTAAATGCATCCAACAAAGAGTGTGTTGCCATACCAGACGTTGTCAATATCGAAGTGATTCCAACCATTAATCAGGTACAAATTCAATCAGTTAGTTATGCGAATAAAGTTGAAATGAATTGGACACCTGTTCCTTGTGTAGCTCAATATAAGATATATAAAAATGGTATTTATCAAGGTACCACCACATTTACCAGTACCGTTTTTGAGTCTTTGAAGCCCGGAGAAACTTTCCTGGTTAGAATTGACGCAGAGGGCCAAGGGTGCGCCTGCGGTATTTCAAGTACCTCTCTTCAGGTCTCTACACTTTCCTGTGATGAAGTTAAGATTACATTATCTGCCCCATCATATCTCATTTGTGAACCGGATTGGGGTGTAAGCATACCTCTCTCGTCTGTTTTAACAGGAGCGATGACCAGCGGTACAGGCCTTTGGAAGGGACCGGGAGTATTAACGAGCAATGAATTTTTACCCAGTCTGGCAGGTCAGGGCAGTCATAAATTGTATTTTAGTTATGAAGAATTGGGCTGTGCCTACAAAGACTCCTTGATTATCATCAATGTGAAATCTCCTGATGCTTCCGTTTTACCAACAGATCCTGAATGTCAGGAGGATGAAATTGGAACAATTGAAGTAATTCCAACCAATGCGGGTAGTAATTATAGTTACTATTTGGATGGTCAGAGGGTCAATGGTCCAATGATGAGTGGAGTCAGCATTGGCAATCACCAATTAGAAATTATAGATGGCAACTTGTGCAAAGTTGTAAAATCTGTTGACATCCATCCACCAACTTATCCAACGGTAAGTTTTATTATGGATGAAGGCCCTTATTTTGATAACCAAAACATTGATATCACCCTGAAAGAACTTGTTGGTGAGCAACAACTAATTGACAGTATTGAATGGTATGTCAACGGAGAATTGTTCTGTTCAGGCAATTGTTATACGAGCAGGTTCACTTTTGAACAAGGCGGCACCTATGTACACCAGGTAATTATTTATTATAAAAATTGCCAGATGGAGGAGAGTTTTGAACTTGTTGTCAAAGACAGTCCCAAGGTTTATGTGTCGAATATATTTTCTGCATCCCCATCTTCCGGAGCAAATAGCATTTGGAAGGTTGTAACCAACGATCCCTCATTAGCCATCCATGAACTCTCTGTTTTTAGCAGGTGGGGCGAAAGAATGTTTCATAAAACCAATTTTGTAATTGGGGAAAATGAAGGACTCTGGGACGGTACATTCAAAGGACAAAAAGTTCAACCGGGTGTCTATGTTTATCAACTTACCTACACCAACGAAAAGAATGAGGAGGTGATGCTAACCGGGGATATCACGGTAGTCAGATAAAGGTTAATAAAATTATTTCTCTCTAAAGAATATACTTATTGGTACACCACTGAAGTTGTATTTCAAACGCAGTTGGTTTTCAAGATAATTTTTGTAGTTGTCCTTAACATGTTTTGGATGATTGCAAAAGAATGCAAATGCAGGGTAGGGCAGTGGAAGTTGGGTAACAAACTTTATTTTGATAAACTTGCCTCTGTGTGAAGGGGGCTGATACCTTTCAATAGCAGCCAACATCGAGTCGTTGAGTTCAGAAGTTTTGATTTTTCTGCTTCTGTTTTCATAGACTTCCATGGCTATTTCAACTGCTTTAAAAATCCGTTGTTTTTCTAAAACAGAAACCGTTACAATAGGCACATCCGTAAATGGCGCAATGCGTTCTTTTAAGTCATTTTCAAAATCGCGTGCTGTATTGGTCTCTTTGTTTTCTATGAGATCCCATTTATTGATCAAAATGACCAGTCCTTTATTTTTACGGGTGATCAATGACAAAAGGGAAAGATCTTGTGACTCAATGCCTACAGTGGCGTCAAGCATAAGGATACAAACATCAGCTTCTTCAATGGTTCTGACAGCCCTGATGACGGAATAAAATTCCAGGTCTTCATGGACCTTATTTTTTTTCCGTATACCCGCCGTATCGATTAGATAAAACTTATGACCAAATTTGTCGTATTGGGTATAGATGGCATCTCTGGTTGTACCGGGAATATCAGTAACAATGTTCCTGTCTTCTCCCAATAACGCATTGGTGAAGGAAGATTTTCCAACATTAGGCTGACCCACAACGGCAATTCTGGGCAAGTCTCTTGCTTCATTGATATCATCGCTGTCTTCGGGTAAAAATTCATTGATAAGGTCCATCAATTCACCGGTTCCTGATCCTGTGATTGAGCTTAGGAAGAGGGTGTTTTCAAAACCCAAAGCCCAAAACTCGTTCGCCAGCATATCTCGCTGTGAATTGTCTACTTTATTCACAATGCAAATAACAGGCTTTTTACCCCTTCTCAACTTATCTGCAATTTCAGCATCCAGGTCAGTGATACCAGTTGTTACGTCTGTCATAAATAAAATGACAGTGGCCTCATCTATTGCAATCTGAACCTGTGATCGGATGGCAGCTTCAAATACATCTTCTGACCCATGTACAAATCCACCGGTATCTACCACCGTAAATGACTTAGTCCCCCATTCACTGAACCCGTAAATGCGGTCTCGTGTCACCCCAATTACATCATCGATGATGGATTTTCTTTCACCAATCAGGCGATTGAATAGTGTGGATTTTCCCACATTTGGCCTACCTACAATGGCTACTATGTTTGACATGGCTAGTTTTTGTATCTGATATTGTAATCAATTAAAATAGGCAGCTGGAGGATTCCCAACTGCCTATCTAAAAATAATGTCTTAATAAGTCTAGGAATTCTCCTTAGGATTGTTGTCCCTTGGATTTGGTAATGTTGCTTTACGCGACAATCTCATTTTACCCGTTTTTGGATCTGTACCAATGTATTTAACTTTGATATTATCGCCAACTTTCATGACATCTGTTACCTTGTCAATTTTAGTATGAGAGATCTCAGAAATGTGAACCAGACCCGATTTGCCTTTAAATTTGACAAACACGCCATATTCCATTACACTTTCTACCAGTGCATCGTAGATGTCTCCAACTGTCGGAGTGAAGGTGATTTTATCTACCTCTTCCAGTGCTTGTTTCAAGCCATCACCATTGGTACTCATGATGGAAACTATACCTTTTTCATCCACTTCTTCAATGTTGATAATGGTACCTGTTCTGGCTTGAATATCCTGAATGATTTTTCCTCCTGGCCCGATAACAGCTCCAATAAAGCTTTTATCAATCACAATTTCTACCATTCTGGGAGCATGTGGCTTAAGATCGGTCCTGGTTTCGCCAATTGCCTTACTCATTTCATTCAAAATGTGCAACCTGCCTTCTTTTGCCTGTAGCAATGCTTTTTCAAGCATCTCATACGGCAAACCATCTATTTTAATATCCATCTGGCATCCGGTAATACCTTTAGAAGTACCGGTTACTTTAAAGTCCATGTCTCCTAAAGCATCTTCGTCTCCAAGAATGTCAGAAAGAATGGCTACTTTTCCGTCTTCTGCGATCATTCCCATTGCAATGCCCGATACTGGTGCTTTGATTTTGATACCAGCATCCATTAATGCAAGTGAACCTGCACATACGGTTGCCATTGAAGAGCTACCATTGGATTCAAGAATATCGGATACTATCCTGATAGTATATGGATTATCAGTTGGGAAAACCTGCTTCAATGATCTTGCTGCAAGGTTGGCGTGACCTACTTCTCTTCTTCCCGGTCCTCTTGATGGTTTGATTTCACCAACAGAAAAAGCTGGAAAGTTGTAATGAAGGATAAATTTTTCATAGTACTGCTCTAGTGAGTTGTCGATTAACAATGTATCGGTTTTCGAACCAAGCGTTAACGAAGTCAGAGATTGTGTTTCGCCTCTGTTAAAGATGGCAGATCCGTGGGCTGATGGAAGGTAGTCTACTTCACACCAGATAGGCCTGATTTGATCACTTTTCCTGCCGTCCAAACGGAGGCCCTCATTGAGCACAACATCCCGAACAATTTTTTTCTTTAACTTTTCGTATAATTTACCGGCTTCGGTGCCTAGAGATGACTCATACGCTTCTCCCAGTTCAGTTTGTAAGGCAGCTACAAAATCTTCTGCCACTTTATCAAATGACTTTTTGCGGGATTTTTTATCTGATGCAGATCTGGCTATTGCATATATTTGATCGCTACAGGCTGCTTTTACTTTTTCTTTTAATTCTTCATTAACTGGAACAGGTTCTACCACCCTTTTAACAGTAGCTTTTTCACCTACCAGTGACGCCAGTTCTAATTGTGCTTGACAATGTACTTTAATGGCTTCATGACCTATTTTAATGGCAGTAATCAAATCTGCTTCCTGGCATTCTTTGGCTTCACCCTCAACCATCATTACGTTGTCCATGGTAGCAGCTATGATAATATCGAGCTCTGCTGCCTGTAATTCTTTGCGATGCGGATTGACAACAAACTCACCATTTATTTTGGCAACTCTTACTTCAGAAATGGGGCCGTTGAAA
Organism: Saprospiraceae bacterium; assembly: GCA_017987975.1. GTDB lineage: Bacteria > Bacteroidota > Bacteroidia > Chitinophagales > Saprospiraceae > JADKBO01. The sequence goes on along the minus strand of JAGNSQ010000025.1, from coordinate 15,426 downwards.
GGAATATCTGACACGGCCAGTGCCGCAGATGCAGCTAATGCCGCATAACAATCAGGCATATTATTTTGATCTCCGGAGATCAGAGATATCATGATTTGTGTTTCATTCACAAAGTCGTCATCAAATAATGGACGTATTGCCCTGTCAACCAATCTTGAAATTAATACTTCGTAGTCTGACAGCCTGCTTTCTCTTCTGAAAAAGTTTCCCGGTATCTTTCCGGCTCCGGCAAATTTTTCCTGATAATCTACAGATAGTGGGAAAAAGTCTTGACCTTCTTTTGGTTTTGAGGCAGCCACAACAGTGGCAAGTAACATGGTGTTGTCTATTTTTACCACCACAGAGCCATGTGCCATTGTGGCCAGCTTTCCCGTTTCAATGGTAACTGTTTTTCCGTTAGGTAAATTGAAATTAACGGAGGTAGGAATAATGTTTCCCATAAATGATATATTTTAATTGGTGTGGATAACTTGCAGAAGATGAACCTCTGTAAGTGGAAAAAAAAGAGAGTGCATTGCACTCTCTTACAGTTGGTTTATTTTCTGATGTTAAGCTTCTCGATCAACGCTCGGTATTTCACGATGTCTCTGTCCTGGAGATAAGATAATAACCTTTTCCTCTTTCCAACAAGAGTCAATAATGCTCTTCGGCACGAATTGTCTTTTCTGTTTTCCTTCAAGTGTTGAGACATTGCCTGTATTCTGGTTGTGAATATGGCAATTTGTGCTTCTGTTGATCCTGTGTTGGTTGCAGAACCACCATAAGTTGCAATAATTTCTTGCTTTTGTTCTTTCGTTAAATAAGCTGACATGAATAAATTTTAATAATTACCAATATGCAGATTGTTCTCCAATACTGCCTTAGCGGGCGCAAAGATAGATAAAATTAATGAAAGAGGATGAAATTCTTTGAAAAATGTGTAAAGAAAGTGACTAAATTATCTAGGTATTTTATTTCACAATGCTTTGTTAATCAAAATTATAGTCTTATCTTCGCGTTAAATAACCAAACATGCTAATCCTTATACTTGTCCTTGCTACCATGCTATTGGCTTGGTTGTCAATGCAATCTGGTAGAATGCTCAATAGATAAGTCTCACTATTATTTGTGAACTTCTGGCATCTTACACTCTTCTTCAGGCTTCTTGCCACAAACCGAACATTCACCGAATTTATTCTTTATCAAGGGGTTATTAGAAGCACACGAACCATGAAATTCCTTCCCGGTAAAAATATACCGAATATTCAACATCAATATCCCTAGTCCGATTAAGCCGAATATGATTGCAAATTGATATAGCATCGTTGCCATCTTGGATTTATTTTACTTTTGCAAAACTACAGTTTAAACACAAAAAAAACAGTCATTGTTGCCAATGGAAGACAAAAAAGATGCTTTTGAGCGATTGTTACTCATTATGAATGACCTGAGGGCTCAATGCCCATGGGATAAAAAACAGACCTTCGAATCTCTGCGAAACCTGACGATCGAGGAAACGTATGAGTTAGCCGACGCTATCACCAAAGGAGATGTGCCAGGTATTGAAGAAGAAATTGGAGATTTACTTCTACATATTGTCTTTTATGCCAAAATGGGTGAAGAGACAGGTGCCTTTGATATAAAAACAGCTATTGACAAGCTAAATGCAAAACTGATTCACAGACACCCCCATATTTATGGTGATGTGGTAGTTAAAGATGAAGAAGAAGTAAAACAGAACTGGGAACGTCTTAAGCTCAAAGAAGGTAAAAAGTCAGTTTTAGCAGGGGTACCTTCCGGACTTCCCGCTGTGATCAAAGCATACCGAATTCAGGAAAAATCGGGCAAAGTGGGCTTCGAATGGGAAAATAAAAACCAGGTTTGGAAAAAGGTAGAAGAAGAACTGGGAGAATTAAAACAAGCTGAATTATCAGGGGACCAAGCCCATATAGCTGAAGAATTTGGAGATGTGCTTTTTGCTTTGATCAACTATGCACGTTACATTGATGTAGACCCTGAATCAGCCCTCGAATCCATCAACCAAAAATTCATCAGACGGTTTAATTATATTGAAGAAAAAGCGGGCGAAAGTTTCGATGGTATGGGACTTGAAGCCATGGATGCATTGTGGAACGAAGCCAAATCTAAAGGCTTGTGATGTTTTTTCACGAGTTTGATGTATTTTCGCACCCGCATTTCAAGGCTTCTATTGCCTCTAATGAATTGTTATCTGATTACAAAATCTAACCAAAATGTTTGATAGTTTAAGTGAAAAACTGGATGGCGCGCTAAAAATGCTGAAAGGCGATGCCAAACTTACAGAGATTAACATAGCCCAATCGATCAAAGAGATCCGACGCGCTTTGGTAGATGCGGATGTCAACTACACTATTGCCAAAGAGTTTACCGACAAAGTAAAGGACAAAGCACTGGGTTCTGACAATGTTTTGCAATCTGTGAAGCCTGGTGAGCTGATGGTTAAAATTGTGATGGATGAAATGGTCGACCTCATGGGAGGGCAGGCCGCCGGCATCAATTTTAAGGGCAATCCGGGAGTTATCCTGATCTCTGGCCTCCAGGGTTCTGGAAAGACTACCTTTTCAGGCAAATTATCACTCTTCTTAAAAGAGAAAAAAAATCAAAAAGTTTTATTGGTTGCTTGCGACGTTTATCGACCTGCAGCGATAGATCAATTGTCAGTAGTAGCTGAATCAGTAGGCGTTGAAGTTTATAAGGAAGTTGACAATAAAAAACCGGTAGAAATTTCCAAAAATGCTATCGAATATGCTGTTAACCACAAATTTGATGTGGTCATCATAGATACCGCCGGTCGACTGGCGGTAGACGAAGAAATGATGGAGGAAATTGCAGCTATTAAAGAAGCGGTTACCCCATCAGAAACACTGTTTGTGGTTGACTCAATGACAGGTCAGGATGCGGTCAATACGGCAAAAGCTTTTAATGAAAGACTCAATTTTGATGGGGTTGTTCTTACCAAATTGGATGGTGATACCAGAGGGGGGGCAGCACTGTCCATTAAATACACCGTTGGTAAACCCATCAAGTTCGTTTCGACGGGTGAAAAAATGGATGCGCTTGATGTCTTTTACCCGGAAAGGATGGCGCAACGAATCCTGGGCATGGGGGATATTGTTTCACTTGTTGAAAAAGCTCAGGAACAATTTGACGAGAAGGAAGCAAAAAAACTCGAGAGCAAAATCAGGAAGAATAAATTTGATTTCAATGACTTCCTCGCTCAAATGAATCAAATCAAAAAAATGGGTGACCTTAAGTCAATCATGGGCATGATCCCAGGTATGAGCAAGTTAACCAAAGATCTCGACATTGATAATTCAGCTTTTACAAAGGTTGAAGCCATCATTTTTTCAATGACTCCTGATGAAAGGAAAAATCCTGAAATCCTCAATATGAACCGCAAAAAAAGAATTGCTTTGGGATGCGGCAAATCTATCAACGATGTAAATATGTTTATCAAACAATTTGATCAAATGAAAAAAATGATGCAAATGATGAGCACCGGTAAAGGAATGGGAAATGCCATGCAACAAATGCGAATGAAACGCTAGGTTGTTGCAAATAGAGGCATTTTTTATCAGATGTTGTATTTTAATGTGTTAAGTTTTCATTCTTTTTGCCGATGAATCGCAAAAGAGGAGCGAAAAATTCAATTTCGGTAATAAAAATGTACGGAAAAGAATTGACAAAAAATTAACCTTGAGTTCAGGTCTGTTATAGTTTAGCAATATTATTTGGCCTAATCCTATAATTTGAATTTAAAATTTGTTTTAACTGACAAATAGTCCAGTCGCGCAAAATTTAATTTCTATATTTATTTTTTTGTGATATAAAATTCCATCTTCTTATATTTGTGCTAAATAAATCTGTAAAACTGTTAAACATGAGGAAATTTTTACTTTTACTCCTATTCTGTTTTAGTTTGGCTTTTGTCAATCAATTGGCTGCTCAATTGCCAAATGGTGCAACAGCTCAAGACTGGACAGCAACCGACCTAAACGGTGATTCATGGAATTTGTATGACCTCCTTGAGCAAGGGAAACCGGTCATCATTGATTTTTCAGCCACTTGGTGTGGTCCATGTTGGAACTACCACAACTCTGGCGTATTAGAAGAATTGTACAATGAACACGGACCCAACGGTGCGGATGAAATTATGGTGTTCTTTTTAGAAGCTGACTTGGGCACCAATACAGCTTGTCTTTACGGACCTTCGGGATGCGTAGGTGGTACACAAGGAAACTGGGTTCAAGGCACACCTTACCCAATCATAGATTTGATGCCATCAACTTCTTACATAAAATCCAACTATTCTATAGCTTATTATCCTACACTTTATGCGATATCTCCGGATAAAAGAGCATGGGAAGTAGGTCAGGCAGGTGTTACTACCTGGGAAAATTGGATGTTCCAATCTTTCACAATGGCTGTATCTGGAGATGCTGTTGATGCTCAGTGTCCCAACGGCGGAGGCGTTAACCTTTCCGTAACCGGCGGATATTTGAACAAAACCTACTCATGGTCAAATGGTTCTACGGCTCAAGATCTTACAGGTGTAAATGCTGGAACTTATTCTGTAACCGTTGAAGATGCTAATGGCTATTTCTTGACAGCCAGCTTTACAGTAGAAGGACCAAGTACTCCATTGAATACAGAAAATTACTCACTTTCAGACGTTACTTGTTTTTCTTACAATAATGGAGGTATTTCTGTAAACCCTGCAGGTGGTTATCCTGGATACAGTTACGAATGGAATACGGGTGATCTTGGTAATTCTATCTCCGATCTTTCACCAGGAGAATATACTGTAACGGTAACGGACAATGTTGGCTGTACTACAGAACAATCTTTTGAAATTGCGGAACCTGAAGTATTGACTTCATTTGCATTCACCAATGGTGCAACCTGTAATAATTCAAATGGATCTGCAACCATCGAATCAGAAGGAGGAACGGGTTTCCACTTTTATCAGTTAGGAACAGAAAATGCAACCACAAATAATGTATTTTTTGATCTGGCTCCTGGTATCTACGAGTACACCGTTACTGACTTAAATGGTTGTTTTGATACTGGAGAATTTGAAATTGAATCTACAGGTACTCCAACGGCAGCGGCTACTCCTTCTGGCAGCTTAAATTGCTCAACTACCCAGGTTACCGTCTCAGGCGCGGGTTCATCCACCGGCAGTGGCTATACTTATTTATGGACCACAGCCAATGGAAATATAGTTTCAGGCGCTAATACTTTGAATGCTTTGGTAAATGCACCGGGTACTTACAACTTAAAAGTAACGAATACGACTACCAACTGTTCTCAAAACAGTTCTGCTATCGTGACAATGGTTAACAATGGACCTTTGGCCAATGCAGGTGCACCTTCACAACTTACTTGCGCCGTTACCACTACAACGCTAAGTGCGGCTGCTTCTTCTGCAGGTCCCAACATCACGTATCAATGGTCTAATAATAGTAATGTAGTAGGTACTTCTTCAACTGTAGAAGTACAAGACCCGGGAGTTTACAACTTATTAGTAACGGATACTTCTAATGGTTGTACTTCAACTTCATCGGTCGAAGTAACTGAAGATGTTACAACTCCTTCTATTGCAGTAACCAATGCTGAATTGACCTGTGCCATTAATTCTGCTGAGATCTGTGCAACTGTTGCACCTACATCTACAGTAAGCTGGAATATCAATGGCTCACCCATTGCAGGTAATTGTGTTACAGTTACCAACGCAGGTACCTTTACCGCAACGGCAACAGGGGCTAATGGCTGTACCACTTCAGCAGAATCAACAGTATCATCAGCTGCTGGTTTGCCACAAATTGGAGCCTCTGCTCCTGCTAATCTTACTTGTATTGTGTCAGAAGTTACCATTACAGGTGAGTTGACAGGCGATCCTTCAGCTTATAATATATCATGGACCACAGCCGATGGTAATATAGTTAGCGGAGGTAATACACTCACTCCTGTTGTAAACCAGGCGGGAACTTACACAATGACAGCTGTTAATAATGTTACTTTGTGCCAGTCAAGCTTAAATGTAATTGTTAATCAGGTGATCAATACTGCAGTTGCCAATTTTACCTCAACCCTAAGCAGTGGACAACTTAATCTTGTTAATACCGGAAACGGAACAGCATCATGGAATCTTGGAAACGGTCAGGTGATTGAAGGCGAAAATGTTCAGGTTTCATTCGCAACATCTGGTACATATACCATTTGTCTTACTACAACTACAGAATGCGGAAGTGTCACTCAGTGTAATGATGTAGTATATTATACAACACCGGCTGTAGCAGGTACTGTAGTAAACAACATTTGTAATGGAGCAACAGCAGGATCCATTTCTGCTGAGGTTTCAGGCGGTCCTTTCCAAGGCGTTTTATCGTATGCCTGGACTGGTCCTAACGGATTCACTGCCAATACACAGACCATAAATAATTTGGGTGCTGGTACCTACACTTGTGTGGTTACAGACGAAATTGGTTTTTCAATTTCTCAAACTTTTGTAATCACTGAAGGTGCTGCAATTGAGGCCGCTGCTAATATTACCAATGCCACCAACGGTTCTGCCAACGGTACCATTACTCTTGCTACAACTGGAGGAAGTGGCAATCTTTCAGTTGTTTGGAACAATGGTGCAACCGGCACTTCATTGGAAAACCTGACTCCAGGTAGTTACACCGCAGTGGTTACAGATGAAAATGGCTGTCAAAAAACGTTTGGCCCATTTGTTGTGGAAAACATTACAAATGTTAACGATCCTGACTTTGTAACTGGTTTCAAAGTTTATCCAAATCCAACATCTGACCTTTTGTTCTTTGAAATCAACACCAACCAGATTGTTGGAGCGACCGTAAATATCTATACCGTTACAGGTAAATTATTATGGAGCAAAGTGGCTTATAAAGGAACACAGATCTCTGACAGAATTGATGTTTCTGCATTCCAAACAGGGGTTTATCTTCTTGAAATGAAGACCGCTGAAGGAGTTGCACAAAGGAAGTTTATTGTTACCAAATAATAAGTAATCAACAACTAAAAGAAGGGCCTGTCATCCGACGGGCCTTTTTTTTTATAATACTTTGCTTTTCACACACCTACACATGAAAAAATAACGTTATTTTGCGGCAAAAAGGTTAAAATGAAAAATGGGCTGCTTCTTGTTCTGATATTTACTCTCATCTTAGGGGCTTGCAAAGAGACACCAAAAGATCAGAAAACCACAGATAGTCAAGTCAGTAAGCAAGAGTCAGTCAAACAAATGACATACATATTGTCCGGGCAAACACCACACGATATCACCTCATTTACTGAAGGACTTTTTTTTCAGGACGGCAAATTGTTTGAGGGCACAGGATCACCCCAGGAACTAGCACAGACCAGGTCAATTGCAGGACCAGTAGATTTAAAAACCGGAAAAATAGATGTAAAAGTCGAGCTGGATCGAAATAAATTTTTTGGAGAGGGTATTTGTATACTCAAAGGAAAGTTATACCAACTTACGTACAAAAATCAATTGGCCTTTATCTATGATGCCGCTACTTATAAAAGCTTAGGTGCTTTTAAATATGCAAACGCAGAGGGCTGGGGCCTTACCACTGATGGTGTTGAATTGATCATGAGTGATGGTACCGACAAACTTACCTTTATTAATCCGGAGAACTATAATAAAACCAAAGAACTGAGTATTAAGGCAAATGGCAATCCGGTTTACTATCTCAATGAATTGGAATATGTAAATGGTTATATTTTTGCCAATATATGGACCAGTACCCAGATTGTTAAAATCAACGCTGCCACGGGTAATGTAGTAGGAGTTTTAGACATGGCTGCATTATTTAATGATGCCAAAAGTAAAAACCCCAATTGTGCAGAAATGAATGGCATTGCTTACAACCCCAGCTCCGGCCAACTATGGGTAACAGGTAAAATGTGGCCCAACATCTATCAGATTCAGTGCGAACTATAAATAAGATATATAAGTGTCGACCTTACCCATTGTAGTTGAATTTAAAGAAACCACCATCGAACAAAGCGAAAAAATCGTTTTGGAAAAAGTTAATTTCGATTTGGTACAGGCGGAAATATGTTATATCATTGGTAAATCGGGGAGTGGTAAATCCAGCTTACTTAAGTCCATTTATGGAGAAGCCATCATCAAAGAGGGGGCTGCAAGAGTATTGGATTATGATCTCCGCAAAATAAAAAGAGCACAAGTGCCTGAATTGAGAAGGCGGTTGGGTATGGTTTTTCAAGATTTTTACCTCTTTAAACAATGGACGGTAGCCCATAATTTGTCTTTTGTTATGGTAGCTACAGATTGGAGAGATAAAACAGCCATCAGAACCCGAGTAGAAGAAGTGTTGAATGAAGTTGGACTTCTTTCTTATTTCAATACAAAAGTTCACCAGTTATCGGGTGGAGAACAACAACGACTGGCCATCGCCAGAGCTATAATCAATAAGCCAGAGATTATAATAGCAGACGAACCCACCGGTAATCTCGATCCGGATACTTCAGATGAAATTCTCTACTTATTAAACAGAGTGTGCAAAGAAAACAACTCTGCGATGATCCTTGCCACCCATGACTACAGAATCATTGACAAATTTCCCGCAAGAATCTATAAGTGTGAAAATGGGGCCATCCACAGCATGGATGGCCACTGATTTTGATTTTATTGTTTGGTAGCGCTGATCGGACAGTTGTCACTTAGCTCTAACGGAAGTTGTACTCCTTTAGCTACCAAAGAAAGACTTCCTGTGAGGAGTTTATCTGTTAAAGTTACTTCACCTTTAGCGGTAATGTCAACCAAAACAGGACTGCCGACCAGGGTAATTGTCAGGTTTTTTAAAACGGCATCTATGGTTAGCTTATTGCCACTGCAGGTGCCAGTCACTGGAACAACCAATCCGGTCGTGGTACTGATCAACACCGTTACATCATTGTTGCCACCTGTAATGTCTTCATCAATGTTAAAATTGGTCTGTCCACTGATGAGATTTAAAGCTCCCGGACAAGTCAGGGTGCCGGCATAGGTGCCTACAAACTTGTCTCGGGCGTAAACACATTCCCCGTCGGCATTGGCGGCCGCATTGTAGTTTTCGGCTTCAGTATCTCTGCAACCTTTGATTTCAGCTTCCTCTTTCTTGCATGATAATGCAGTTAAAAGGCTGAAGCCCAATACAAATACAAACAAATTTTTACGCATGATAATCTTTTTTATTTCAAAGATAAATAACTAATTGCCACTTTGGCTGAGAATTTTCAAAATTTCATCCATGCCCTCTGTGGCTTTCATTGGCATCACCTTTAGGTTTTTTCTCACCTGCAATTCAAAAGAGAGGGTGGGGCTTGGATCAATATAAAATACCTGGGCATCTTTAGGTGCCAAACCTACCAAACCTGCTGCCGGATAAACCTGCATGGATGAGCCTATAACAAGTACAAAATTTGTATCAATGATCAGAGAAGCTGCTTCTTCAAGTGCTGGTACCTCTTCGCCAAACCACACTATATGTGGCCGTAAACCAAAGCCGTTTTCACAACGATCTTCTAACGTTAAATCATTGTCCCAGTTATATGTTTTATAAGGGTAACCCAAACTACGAACTTTTTTCAGTTCGCCATGAAGGTGAAGAATGGAGCATGAACCGGCTCTTTCGTGTAAGTCATCAACATTCTGGGTAATGATATGTACCTCGTAATTCAATTCCAATTGTTTTAAAGCAAAGTGAGCTGAATTGGGTACTACCTCTTTCAATTGTTTACGCCTCTGGTTATAAAAATCAAGCACCAATGCCGGATTCTTTTTAAACCCTTGTGGAGTTGCAACCTCCATAACGTCATACCCTTCCCAAAGTCCATCGGCATCTCTGAATGTTTTAATTCCGCTTTCAGCAGAAATCCCTGCACCGGTCAGTGCGATCAGTTTTTTTTTCATAAGAGCGACTCGCCATTATGATCCGTTGTTAATACAAGCGTCATGTAGTCAAACAGAGGTCTCATGGCTTTAAAGGTAGCCACAACTTCATCGGAAAAATTTTCTGCCGCGATTTCTTTGTCTGTGAACTTCCGCATGACCAGGTATTGTTTTCTACGTATGAGGTCCTCTCCTTCAAGGTCAGATGAAAAACCCTTGGGCATCGTCTTAAGTTGGTCACCTTCTAATTTATTAAAATAGGATTGAAAGGTTTTATTGGCTTGTATTTTTTTTAGCGGCTTGGCATCAGCAGCAATCTCTTCCCTGATTCTTTTCAAATCATTGGGAGCAGGATCCCAAAAACCACCTCCTGCAAAGCTGTTGCCCGGCTCAATGTGCAAGTAATAGCCTCCTCTGAAATAAGGTTTAATACGGGAAAACGATGCCCCAAAGTTGTTTTTATAGGGTGTTTTATCCTTAGAAAATCGAATGTCTCTATAGATTCTGAAAACCTTCGCTGCTTCCAATTGATCCGTTTTGCCTAAGGACTTAAAAATCTCATCGCAAAAATGCTTAAAAAATTCCTGCTGTTCGACATATGTCTTTTTATTGGCCTCAAACCATTCTTTATTGTTGTTTTGGTTCAGCTGGCTTAAAAAGCCCAATAATTTTTTATCAATTTTCATGGTAATGGTTTGTGTAGATAAAACTAAGTGCAAAGATACTTAGATAGCCAATGGCACACAAGATATGAAAATGGTAAAAAGAATTGTGTGCTATATCATAGAAACAACAAACAGTAAATACCAAACCCAAAATTAGTTCAGCATAGGCTGGCATAGATCTTATTTTTTGGGAACGGGTGGCAAATGTTTTGGATGAATAAACTCCTGCCTTCGGTGTTCTTTTGAATGGCGTTTTAATTCCTCTCCAGCCACTCAATACAGCCTTTGCATTGTGATATGAAAATCCAAGGTGGAAGGCTACAAAAAAAGGTAGTAGTACAAGATTTTCAATCACACTTCTGGATTGAGTTAAAATTGACGATTTTTTTTTGATATTTGCGATTATCATGGTAAAGGCAAAAAGCGACAGAGGTAAATAATTTAAAGTTTCATCTAACCTCCACCCAAAAGAGGGAGATTTAAGAAATAACAGAGGTATCGTTGTTATTGACATCAAAAACATAACCAGATAAATAGAACTGGACAATAAGTGAAAGGTTGCTGAAATCTTCTGGACAATGTTGATGTTGCCAGACCACACCAGGAAAATTAGTTTTTTAGCAGTTTCTGCTCCCCCTTTCATCCATCGATGTTGTTGTATCTTTAGGCTTTTAAGATCAGAGGGCAATTCTCCGGGAACAAGGACCTCTTTGAGATAGATAATTTTCCATCCACCCAGCTGTGCCCGATAACTGAGGTCAAGGTCTTCAGTAAGGGTATCGTCTTGCCAACCACCAGCTGCCTCAATGGCTTCTTTCCGCCAAATACCACAGGTTCCATTAAATTGAAGGGGCAGTTGGAGCATAAACCGGGCCTGCTGTTCGATGGCAAAATGAATGTTGAGCTGTAATGATTGTAGTCTGGTTAATAGGTTTTGTTGATGATTGGTAAACGACCATCGAGTCTGTACAGCAGCCGTTTTGGCATCAGCAAATAACGGAAGTGAAAGCTGTAAAAAATTTGATTCAGGCCTGAAATCTGCATCAAAAATACATATATACTTACCTTTAGCCACAGATAAGCCAGCTGACAGCGCTCCTGCCTTATAGCCGTCCCTGTTTTGTCGGTGGATAAGTTGTACATCTCTGTCTTCACCTTTCCATTTTAATAGCCACTTTTTTGAGATATCAAGGCTACCATCGGTACTGTCATCCAAAATTTGAATTTCCAACAAGTCCTTTGGGTAGGAGAGTCGATCAATGTGTTCATACAAACCTTCCACCACATTTTTTTCATTGTAAATTGGGAGTTGGATGGTTACTTTTTCGGGTGTAGCGTTTTTGTCACGGCGTGGCTTTTTGGAAAACATTAGAACGATAGCCAACGCAAAGGTATAAATGCAATAAAGTGTAGTCAGAGCTACTGTGCATAAATACAAAATATGAAAAACCACACCAAGAATAAGGATCATTTGAGAATGTACTTAAATAGGGTCCACAAAATTTTGTATCCTGCTTTTATACTGCCCTTGAATGTTCCTGAAACTTTGGATTGTCCAATTCTTTTCCGATAATCAACGGCTACTTCGGTACATTTTAATCTTTGTTTCGCAGCTTTAATCTGCATCTCAACCGTCCAACCAAAGTTTCGATCCTGCATGTCAAGCTGCAACAGCTTTTGGTAACGGATGGCTCTGAAGGGGCCAAGGTCGGTAAATGAATATCCATAAAACAGTTTTATTAGGCTACAAGCAATTGCATTGCCCAACCGTTGTTGTGGTAGTAAAGCGCCTTTTTCTCTTTTACCCAATACACGTGATCCTATGACCATATCATAATCATCATTTGTTATGGGTAAAATAACATGACTTAGTTGTTCCGGATAATCACTAAAATCGCCATCGATAAAAACTAAAATGTCTGGGTGTGTTGGTAGGTTATTGATATATTCCATTGCCTTCAGGCATGCATTGCCATAACCCTTCTGTGTTTGATCAACTACTGTTGCACCTGATTCAAGGGCTATTTTTTTTGTATTATCGGTACTCCCATTGTTAGCTACAATGATTTTTCTTGTTAATTCGGCTGGAAGGTGCCCAATTACCCTGCCAATTGATTCTTCTTCATTAAAAGCTGGAATTATAACATCAACAATCACCTGGTATTTTTTTCATCTTGCAGCAAAGTTAGCCAGTAATAAATTTATTCAGGCAACATAGGTGGACTCTATTTATTTTTCATTTGAAATGCGCTAAAGGACTAAATATTAATTTGGTTTCAGACTTTCGAAGTTTCATATTATAAAAATAATATATATAATTAGTAGAAAAATCAGTATTTTATATGGTTATTTATAAAATATAGACAATAATACATAATTTAATTTTGATAATTAATTATTATTTAGACTATTATTCTTTTTTACTGAAAAATTTCAGGCAAATTGAATGAAATGCAGGCCTTGTGATTAAATTTTGTTAGCTTTGCGGGGTATTAATTTCTCCATAGGCGGTCCTCAGCTTACAAATGACAAAAGCAGCGTTTTGCTGATTTATTAGATATTATTAATACCAAATTGGTCATTGCTAACCACTAGATTTTTTTGTTGATGAAAAAACTTTTATACGTCACGCTTTTAAGTACGTTTTATTTAGGTTATATCTCAGCAGCTACCGTTGTAGGTGCTTTGAGAATACCTCTGAATTTTTGCTCCAATATTACAGGTAAAGAGTACCCGGCAACTATTGAGGTTGCTTCCTCACTTTTATCTGTAGATTGTAGCATGCCCACCATGCTTACATCAGGTACACTGGCAGGCCCTTTCGACAATACAGGTGTATTAATTCCAGGTGGCAACTTCAACCCACTGACTATTGCTAATGACAATGTTCAGTATTTCAGTGTTAACACAGCTTTTTTTCCTGTAGGAACAGACCGAATCAAGGTAGATATCAACCCTACGGGAGCACCTGCTCTTGGAACACATGAGGTGTATATCATGAGCAATTGCAATGGAACCCTTCCTCCTTTGATTGCCACAGATATAACTGGAGAGTGTTTTGCCATTACTCCGGGCGATTACATTATCATGGTAGTTTCAGAAAATGCCGATGCAGGTAGTTTCGAAATAACTGCTACTGCCTTAACTTCACCACCTTCTACCATTTCAGTCACTGAAACAGGAGGAAATGTCGATGATGATGGCATCGTTTGTGTTGGCGATAATTTCGACATAGATGTTACCAATAACGTAACTTATACCTATACATGGGACTTAGATGGAACTTTGCTGGGTAATACCACCTCTTCTCTGTCTGTTACCAATGCAGCCATCACAGATGACGGTGTTTACAGCATTACCATCACAGACAACAATGCCTGTGAAGTAGTGGTGACTCAAACTATTGTGGTCAATCCGCTACCGGTTGTCAACCTCAATGTGACAGAAAATAGCGGCAATACTGCAAATGATGCTGAAGTATGTGAGGATGATCCGTTCACTCTTACTGCAACAGCAGGAGCGGTCAATTATACCTGGGAACTGGATGGTAACCCAATTGCAGGAAATACCAATACTCAAAACATCGCTGCAGCTACCATCGGAACCCATGACGGCATTTATGAAGTATTTTATGAAGATGCCAATGGTTGTATCAACAGCGATGTCCTCACCATAACCATCAATGCCAACCCCACTACCAACGATACAGAACTAAAAGTTTGTGCAAATCCTTCCAACACAGGGGATTTTACCCTTACAGATGCGGAGCTGGCACCAGGTTTTCCTGCCACCAACTCCAATGATGGAGATGATGTTGACAATGGTGCAGCCAACATGACTGTAACCTATCACACCTCTTTGGCAAATGCTCAGGCTGGTACTGCTGCCATTGGTCCTAATTATACTGCGGCCAACGGCACAATTGTTTACGCAAGGGTTGAAAGCAATGCAACCGGCTGTTTTGCCACAGCTGAAGTGACGCTTACCGTTAATCCAAATCCGGATGACCTTGAAATACAAAATGTAAACAATGGCAACTCACCATCCAACTTTACAGTTTGCGAAGGAGACAATATAAATTTGACGGCAGACGTAAGTACAGGTCAGGTGCCTTATACTTTTGACTGGGATCTACCCAATGGATCAACTGCAACAGGGCAAAATTATAACAATGCGAATGCTGATCCCAATATTCATGACGGCCTTTGGACCGTGACCGTAACCGATGCCAATGGATGCACGGATACGGACCAAATTACAATTACGGTTACTCCCAATCCTTCGAATGATGACTGTAGTAACGCAATCGCAGTTAACCTGGGCAACAATCCTGGTTTGACCAATGAATGTGCCACCGAGGACGAAACCCCTTGTGCCGGAGCTGTGAATGAAGCTTCGGTTTGGTACGAATATGTGATCGGTGCAGGTGTAAAAACCCTAACCGTTTCTGTATCGGGTGTCAACCATGTAGTTGAGATCTATCAGGATGATTGCAACACATCTCTTGCAGGCGATTGTGATAACAGTGTTTCATTGGATTGCCCCGAGCCACAAACTGTTGCCATTTTTGTAAGTTCATCAGCTGCCAATGCTGGCAACTTTTCTGTGACAATTGCAGAGACACCGGTAGTTGTAACCAATGATGCATGCGACAATGCAGAGGTGATTGATCAACTTCCTATTTGTGAATTTTTTGCAGTTACCCAAACAACAACAGTTGGTGCATGTCCTGAAAATTTCACCATAGCTGGTTGTGCCCTTGATTACAGTGCAGAGTCTGTTGTTTGGTATGAGTTTACCACCCCAGCTGGTACT
>JAGNSQ010000120.1 GCA_017987975.1 Saprospiraceae bacterium | reverse complement strand
ATACAAAATAGTAGTGGAATAAAATACATCGAAATTTTTGACGCTGAAGGGAAGTGCTTATTTACAGGTAGTGAAAATTCATTTTATCTCACTTCATGCTCTTCCGGCTTGTATTTTGTGAAAATAGTAGATTTAAACGGCTCCACAATAGTGTACAAGCTGGTAAAATATTAGAGTGGATTGTGATAAAAGTAATCCCAGACAACTCTCAATTTAGTAGATGGGTATTTAAATTTTAATGATTTTTAATGTTTGCCCTTTTGTGGTTTTTAGATAGTACATTCCTGGCACAAGGTCAATTAACTGAAGTTCATTACTGCCTTGATGTATGTTTGTTTGAACCAGAATATTTCCCAATAAATCAATGATCTGAATTTTATCATCTAAGCTGCTGAATAGATAAATAATATCTAATACTGGATTAGGATGGGCAAACAAAGTGGTGGCAGCGTGGTCTTTTAAAGAATTGATGCTTAAGTTGATCGATTTTTGAATGATGCAATTTTGTGCATCGCCAACTTCGACTGAATAAAAGCCATCTTGAGTTGTAATCAGATATGGATTGAAAGATCCATCAGACCATTGAAATGTATAAGGTGGACTACCTCCTTCTATGATGGCAAATAGTGTGTCGTTTTTATATTCTAGGCTTCCAAAAATTTGTGGATTTTCATAAATAGAAAACATTTTGCTGCTTTTGCAATTACCATTGCTAATAGTGACTTCATAATCTCCCTGTTTTGAAATGAAAATCTCTTTTGTAGTTTCATCATTGCTCCATAAGAATGCATCATAGTCTTCTTCAACGGATATTTTAGTATTACTGCCAAAGCAAAAGAGGGTGTCTCCTGCAAGAGTTATAGGACTAGGTTGGCCTTCGTTAAAATAGAGTAAAGTGTCAAAAGTACATCCATTCTGGTCAAAACCTTCTAATAACATTTCGCCAGCACAGAGTCCTTTAATACTGTCAATGAAGATGCTGTCGTTGAGAAATGTAATATATGGCGGGATTCCACCTGAAAGATTGATGGTCAGTTTGCCGGTACAATCGCCAAAACAGATGGGATCTTGTTGGTACATGTTGTGTATAAGTTCTTCAGGTTGTTGAATTGAAAAGGAATCTGTATAAGTGCAATGGTTGGTTGTTTTGATTTCTGCCACATAGATGCCAGCTACTCCTGTGAGTGTATTGCCATATGTTCCGTCATTCCATTTAATAACATCAATGTTATTGATATTTTCAAAAACCAGATTTATTTGCCCTGGCAGGTTAAAACATTTCGCATTTTCAATTTGAGCGTCTAAAAATAGTGATGGACACTCAAAGGAAGCTATTACAAGAGTAGTATCAAATCTACATCCGTAGGAATTGTAAAGTGTAAAGCTATAAATACCCGGTTTTAAGTTCACTTTATTAAATAATGTGTCACCATCAGCCCATAATATTTCGGATTCGAGGTCATTGGATTGAACTCTGATTGCTGCGTCATTGCATTGGTAGCAAGTTTCTTTTGTTATCTCGATTGAAGGTGTTTTAATTTCATATCCCATAAATGATGTATCAATATAATTATTGCATCCTTCTTTATCTTCTGTGATTAGAGTTATATGGTTTGTTGAATTTACTTTAAATAATAAGCTGTCTTCTTTTGTCCCATTGTGCCAATTAAAGTTTATGGGAGCGGTCCCTGTTACTTCTGCGCGGATGGTCATTGAGCCGTTGATACAAGTGCTTCCTTCCAAATTTACATTTAAGCTAGAATTATTACATATGTAGGGAATACAGATTAAGTTGTTTTTTGCAGGATATTCATTTATTTTGGTAAATGGTAGGTCATTACCTAGATTGCAATTATCACCATTAAAAGATAAATAGTAATCCGGTTGATTGTGGTTTTGTACAAAGTCACATATGAATTTTAGATTGCAAGCTTTAAGATTTGAATTGCCTCTTATGTAAAGATATTCAATTGAATCAGCTTTTATATTTCTCAAACCTGTGATACTTATTAATGATTGATTAGATATCCAGATTTTTTTTAATCCTGATGTTACATTTATGAATGATTGAATTTCTTCAAGTTCTGAATTGCCTGACAAACTAAGTTCACTAACTTTGTGTAATTGATAAAAACCATTGATCACATTAAGAGAATTGTTGGCATCTATGTTTAATGAGTTACATTTTGTCAAATTTTGAAAGCCATTAATGCTGTTTAGTTTTTGATTATTTGAAATTGAAATATATTTTGTTTCTGGTGGAACCAGACCGAAGCTTACTTCTTTTAAATTGTTAAATCCCGATATTGAGGCAAGTTTTGAATTGTTTGTGATCTCCAGTTTGCCTCCTATGTATTCCAAAAGCGGAAATCCATCCAAATGCGTTAAACTGGGGTTTTTATAAATATTTACAAATCCTTCTTCAATCCTCCACAGGGAATTGAATTCTGAACATGATTGAAGTTTTGGATTTTCACCAATGTTTAAACTTGTTTTTACATCAGTTAAATTTTGCATGCCTTCACAGCTATTTAAGATTGGATTTTTGGATATGCTTACACTGCCAATAGATTTAAGCTCAGTGCAGCCTATTAAATTGACAATGCTGTCATTTTCAGTTATTCTGAATTCACTCTCAATGGATTTCAGTTTTTCTAAGCCAACAAGGTTTTTGAGAGTTTTATTGTTATTTAAAATAAAGAGTCCTTTGATGTTAGTCAAACTTGAAAGGCCATTGAAATTTTTTAAATTACTGTTGAATCCTATTAGCAGATCTTTAACTTCACTTAGATTTTCTAATCCAGTGAAATCGACTAGTTTGCTGTTGTTTACTATGCTTACAAAATTGGAGACTCTTTTTAAATTATTTAAACCGCTGATGGACTCAAGTTCCGGATTGTCTTTTATGCGAATATAGTCTGTTATACTTTCTATGCTATTTAATGAAGCTATTGACTTTAGTTTTGAATTTCCATTTATTTCAATTTGATTTATATGATGAAGATTGTTGAGTCCATTCAAATTATCTAAATAGGTATCATTTAGCGATAGTATGCCTAAGCTATCCATGCCTTGCAAGGGTGTCAAATCTGAAATTTTGTGGCATGTTACAATACTTAATGAAGTTGTTTTTTTTATATTTTCTAAACCAGAAAGTGAGATTAAATTGTTGTTGGCAGAAAATGAAACACCTTTGTCTACATATTCTAAATTATTTAAATCTGATATTGAAATTAGGATGGAATTATTGAATACTGTTAAAAACCCTCCAATGCTTTTAAGAGTATTGAGACCATTTAAGTTTGTCAGCTTGGGGTTGTCATTGATTCTGAGATTTCCTTTGATGCTTTGAATTGTATTTAAAGGATCCAAATTTGTGATATCATTTCCTCTGATCAATACATCACCTAATATTTCAAAACAACCCTGATTTTCAATTGCAAATGTATTGAGTTGTGACTGTGAAGTAAAAATTATTCCGTTGGGTAAACAAGACTGACCTCCAAGCGTAAGATGACATGAAAGGGTGAGGAATACACAAATTACTTTTGAAACAATGAAACCGCATTTCGTTCTATGCTGCATAATAAAGATGGTTTTTACATAACTATTTGAAATACTTTATGTAACATATCCCTTTTCTTTTTCAATTTTGTGTTTTACTTACTTCATTCATCTCTAAATCGCTATAACAGGAATTAGAATTTTTAGTAATATATCTTGTTGATAAGTGGATTTTAGCAATTACATGTGACGAAAATAGCAATATCTTTTGTTTTTGAAAAGTCAATGAACGAATAATTGATTTTTAATTTTTGATCTTTTTCAATTTGTTTAATACTACCTTATTATCGTAATATCCCCAATCAACTGTTCTGTTTTACCGTTTCGGTATTCAACTTTTATGGCATAGGTATAAACCCCCGGCACCAGCTGTTGACCATTGTAGGTGCCATCCCAACTTACCGGACTGTCTATCTTTTCGGTAGAAAAGACTTTGGACCCCCAACGATCAAAAATAGAAACGGCCTGGATGGTGTAACCATCTCCGGATTGTATAACCCATTGGTTGTTGCCGGATGATTGGCTACTTAGAACATTGGGAAAAATAATATCCGGATCTTTTTCTTCTATGATTAGTCGGAAGACTGCCGTTTGTTGGCATCCTTTTTCATCCTGCAAACTGAGGGTAAAATCGGTATTGGCAGAAGGCTGTAGTACTGTAGGATTCAAACAATCATTACAACTCAGCAGGTTGGCCGGCTCCCATTGAATGGTCTCTGGCACTGGATTGATAATTAGGTTTAATGGTGTGTCTTCGCCGTAATATACATTTTGACTTGCAGGGCTCAGCACAAATGGAATTGGCTGGGTGGCAGGTAAGACGGTGTAACTTTGGTTGAAGCTGCAACCATCGGCACTGCTGAGACTAACTTCATAACTGCCGGGCTTAAGGTCATCCAGCACAAAAGGCAGGGAGATCTGTCCATAATTAACCCCGTCTATGATCAGTGTGCTTATCAAACAACCTTCAATGGCCTTAATGGTAAGGGAGCCATTTTGGTCGCCGGGACAGGTAGGCGCAAGGGTGGTGATGTCTACGTTTTGATAATTATTGTTGATGATGCGCACGACCACAAAAGTAGCAGAGTCACAGCCATTGATGGTGCCCGGCAGATAAGGCACCAGACCTGAGGTCTTGCCCAACTTAAACACCACTCCATCTACTACCAGTGAATCATTGGGCAACAGGTCCTTACGGAGGGTATCCACTTTTTGTGGGTAAAATGAGATACTTACTTCAATCAACGAATCGCAGCCATTGACGGCTCCACCTGCCAGGGTTTCGAGGCCTGAACTTTTGTTTTCATCATAGACCACTCCATTGACGGTGATGGTCTCACCCGGACAAAGCGTGACTTCCACTTTTGATCTGGACTTGGGCAGGATGGTGAGGGCTATGTTGACAATGCTGTCGCAGCCCAGGGCGGTAACACCCACAAAAACTTCGGTACCACTGGTTTTATTTTCATTGTAAGTATTGCCGTTAATCACTACGGTCTCCCCTTCACAAATGGTAGCTGTATAATTGGTAACAGGAGAAGGAATAAATTGCAGATCAATGAAAGCGAGTGTATCACATGCACCCGCTAGTCCTGCAATGGTAAGGGTGTCTTTGGAATTGTTGCTGTCAAAATTGACGCCACCAATGGTCACCACCGTACCCGCACAGTATTGTTGTCGATACGTATTTTCAACAATGTCTCTAAAGCTTACCCGCACTTCCACCAATGAATCACAGCCATTGACATTGGCCCTTGACAGGGTGATGGTATCGCTGACATGACTTTCATCAAAAGTAACACCGAGAATGGTGGCGGCTGTACCAGCACAAAGGGTGGTGTCAATAGCAGAACGCGATGGCTGAACCAATTGGATGGCTACATCGAGCAGTGAATCGCAGCCGTTGGCCGCAAGTCCGGTTAGAACAAGGTTGCCGGTAGGTCGATTGACGTCAAACGTTTCACCGAACAAAACGATCTGGTCTCCCTGGCAAACAACAGGTCTGGCATTGCCTCTTGCTTCCGGATAATATTTCAAATTGACCTGGATGACTGAGTCGCAAACACCTGCCAATCCGGAAGGTACGATCTCTACACCACTAGGTTTGTTTTCATCATAGATAATCCCGTTTACGATCAGCTGACTGCCCTTGCAGAGCGTAGGCTGGATTGTGGTCTCTCTTTTAGGATTAAGCACAAAATTAAGGCTGGTGTTTAAGCCAGATCTTTCGCATTGTACATCCTTGATTTTATCAACTGTGACAACGACATTGCCTGGCGTTGCTCCCCAAACGGATGGTACCAAAACGGCTGGATAGGGATTGGTAAACGCGATTAGGGTATCGTAGACGGTTTTGTTGGCAAATTGGTAAGATAAGTACAGGGTGGCGGGCAACTCGGCATTGACATTTAGATCAAACCGAAGGGTATCGTTGCTGCAAAGAGCATTGGGACCGTTAGCAGTAGCGGTAATGTCGTAAAATTGTACAGGTGCACCCGGTGCCACTGAAAAACAAGGATCACTGGGATCGATAAAATTGCCGAGGGCATTGCCTGCTACCGAAGACACGTAGTAAGTGGTGTTGAGCTGGGCACCTGCAGGGAAGGCAAACACCGGATTGTCCTGGATGGCAAGTACATTGCCGAGGGTAGGTCCTGCATTGTCGTGGAAAACAAACAAAAGAGTATCTTCTTCAAGGGAGGCGTTGTTGTTAAAAACCGCGCTGAAATTTTGGTTGACACAGATGCGACTGAGTTGAGTGGTGTTGCCCATGGTACCTGCGTTGGTGAAGCAGTTGCAATTTTTATTACCCTGCAATAGTTGGGGCAGACAGTTGTTGGCATCGTTGATGGTAAAGCTAAAATCAGTTGCCGAGGTGATAGGTGCCGAAGTAAATACATTGCCCGAAGGAGAGCCATTGACGATGTAAGATGGCTCATCGCCTCCTTCAATGGTAAAAGTGACCGTATAGGTAGCGTTGCCAGGCTGGCATTCAGTAACTACGTTGACGGCGGTCGGAGCTGTGTTGATGGTCATGCCTGTCAGAGCCGGCAAAGTGCAGGCTTCATCTGAGGTAAAAGTAAGTATGATGTTGCCGTTTTGTCCTTCGGGATCCAGGAAATTATTATTTACACCCGGGCCCGACCAAGTGCCGGTAGGAAAGGCGGGATCTTGCACCAAGGCCAGGTTGTACAAGCCACTGTTTTCGCAGATGTTGTCAAAGCTAAGCACAGGCGTTTCTACCTGATTGACGGTGACTATGGTGGTGGCCTCAAAGACACAGCCAGCTGCCTGATAACTTAAGTTGATTTCTCCTGAAAGATTGTTAGGGTCAAAGCCAGTGCCATTGACACCGGTACCACTCCACTCCCCATTGGGATAAGAAGGGTCTTCCAACAAAGTAAGATCGAATACTGGACCGTTGGCACACAGCTCGATGATGCCCAGATCGGGTTCTCCTCCGGGTTCTACCTCGATGGTGGTAGTAGCGGGTTCAATACAGTATTCATTGGAAGTAAACGTGATTATATTAAAACCAATTTCACCCAATGGATTAAAAAGATTGCCGCTTACGCCATCACCCGACCAGGTACCTGTAGTATAGGCAGGATCTTCAAGGGTAGTGAGATCCAGCACACCACTTGCCTCACACCAGGTTTCGGTGTCAAGATCGGGTTGAACTGAATTGACAACAGACATGGTTACATCCACAGGCAAAGTACAGAGACCTGGTGCCTGGTAGGTAAGCACCACATCACCTGAGGCGATGCTGGCGTTAAAGATATTGACAGTAACTGCCGGCCCATTCCAGTTGCCACCAGTATAGAAAGGATCCTCAAGATTCGTAAGATCAAATGAGGTTTCCAGCTCACATACATCACTGCCGTCCATATCAGGAGTTTGTAGCGCATTGACAGTGATGATAACTGAAGCTGGTTGTGTACAGTAATCATCAGGGGTGAAGGTGAGTAAGATGTCTCCCAACAAGCCTGTAGGATCGAAAGAGGTACCGCTAACAACCCCATCGCCACTCCAGGTGCCATTGGGGAAAACAGGATCTTGAAGAGGACCCAGAGATATGGCTGGTCCATCTTCACAAACTACTGCCCCGGTAAGCACAGGTTCTGCGGCAGGGTCTACCTCAATAATTGTGTTTTTTGGAAGGGCGCATTCGTAGTCTGGTGTAAATGTTAATGTGATAAACCCACTTAGATTATTGGGATCAAAAAAATTGCCACTTACTCCAGGACCTGACCAACTTCCCAAAGGAAAATTAGGATCAGCTAGATCTCCCAGGTCTAAGAGAGGATCAGTTTCGCAGAGGGTGGAAGTTTCAAGGGTGTAAATGATATTGGGGTTTACCGTTATCTCGGCCTGTGACTCATCCAAACAAAGGTTGTTGGGTGTAAATAATACGGTGAAATTTCCCGTATTACTTCCAGTAAAATTATTGCCCGAAACATTGTTTCCTGAAAAGGTGCCGGGTATTGCAGGGTTGAGTAACGTGGTAAGATTGATGACCGCATCCTCACATATTTCTGCGTCATCAAAGTCAGGGCCGGGACCTGAGGGTAGTACGTTGAGTAAAACATTAATTGGCACCGTACATCCATCTTTTTCAAATAGGAGGGTATAGAGCGTGGATGCTGTTGGCGTAACCACACTTGATATTTCGTTAAAAATTGAAGGTGGGCTGTCATCGTGATAGGTTACTGTGGTTCCTGAGAACAAGGTTACCAGGTCTTCGAGATCAAAACTTTCACCTTCACATATATCGGGTGGGCCCTGGATATTGAACTGAGGAGGGCTGCCTACTTCTATGGTAATTTCAATGGGGTTAGGCAATTCAAATACGCAACCGGTTGCTAAGTCAGACACACTGTTAAGGGTATAGGTAGTCGTAATGGAAGGCGCAACGGGAATATCTGCAGAGGTGCCATTCACATTGTAAACGAGATTGGTATTGCCACTTGCATTGGATGCCACCAGATTAAATATCCAGTTGCCTGAGGTGGCAATAGTAAAGGTAATAATGCTTGGATTGCCTCCACAGATAATGGGTGGTGCAGCCGTCATTGTCACCAGTCCCGGATCAGGGGCGGGTTCAACATTGACAGTCACCTCGTCGGTACCCGAACAGTTGCCACTTGCGCTTGTTACAGTGACAGTATAGGTGGTTGTAATGGGAGGCAGGGTGCTGATGCCGTTGGGATTCACGGTTGTAAAAGGAGTGCCGGTATTGTTGCTCCATGAATA
>JAGNSQ010000024.1:32705-34010 GCA_017987975.1 Saprospiraceae bacterium | reverse complement strand
CCAAAGGTATAACCCAGGTCTTTCATTTTCAACAAGGTACCCGAACATCCCAATTCTACATCATCCGGATGTACTCCGAAAGCTAAGATATCAACCATAAATTACCATTTTATTAGGGCACTTCCCCAGGTAAACCCAGCACCGAAGGCAGCCAGACACACTAAGTCTCCATTTTTTATTTTACCTTCTTCCCAAGCTTCACACATGGCAATAGGAATTGAAGCCGCTGTGGTATTACCGTATTTTTGAATGTTGTTATACACTTTATCATCACTAAGCCCCAATTTTTTCTGAACAAAGCTGCTTATTCTCAAATTAGCCTGGTGAGGAATAAACATATCAATATCAGCCGACGTATAGCCCGTTTTGGTTAGTGCTTCTGCTATTACTTCCGGAAACTTAACAACTGCCGTTTTGAACACAAGCTGCCCATTCATATTTGGATACATCATGCCATCATCCAGCATTTTTTGAGTGACAAACACCTCACCCGGCTCCTCTGGGTCGGGAAATCCATAGTTTTCAACGTTGCCGTGTGTTCCTGCATGGGATCCAGGCGAAATCATGCAAAGTTCTTCCGCATGAGTGCCGTCTGCGTGAAGATGGGTGGTTAAGATCCCCTGCCCCTCTTCAGAAGTTGGCTGGAGCACCACAGCACCGGCACCATCACCAAAAATAACAGTAACATTTCTACCTCTTGTTGTAAAATCCAAGCCCATAGAGTGCATTTCTGCCCCTACCAATAAAACATTTTTATACACCCCGTTTTTCACAAACTGATCTGCAATGGAAAGTCCATATACAAAGCCACTGCATTGATTTCTAATATCAAGGCAGCCTGCTTCTTTGTGGGTAATGCCCATTTCTCTTTGCATTAATACACCGCAACCCGGAAAATAATAATCCGGACTCAAAGTGGCAAAGATGATAAAATCAATGTCATCTTTGGTAATACCAGCCCTTTCAATGGCGATTTCTGCTGCTCTGGCCCCCATTGTGGCGGTCGTTTCTATGTGTTTATCCGCATAACGTCTTTCCTGAATTCCGGTTCTTTCCTGAATCCATTCATCGGTGGTATCCATATATTTTAACAAATCATCATTTCTGACTACATTTTTTGGCAAATATTTTCCTATTCCGGCTATTTTTGTCCTTAACATAATTCGATTTGAATTTCTTGTAAATCTATGAAAATCTTAACAATTGGAAGAAAACAATGACCACTTGTCTGCCGAAGCGCGCGAAAACCTTTTGATCATGCTGGTGGCTTTGAGTCGCTCAGATGGTAATTTACACGTCAGAGAG
>JAGNSQ010000024.1:0-32605 GCA_017987975.1 Saprospiraceae bacterium | reverse complement strand
ACACCGAAGAAGTCATCAGATTTCAAGTGACCATCTAACTTTTCTTTCATGTTACCAGATACGTCAGTTGCGCCGATGCTGGTCATGTCAATTACAAATTTTCCGCCAGTGAACACTTCACCGTTGAAATCAAGGGTACCACTTTTGATGTTTACAAAACCATCGTGTGAACCAGTCACTTTGTATGCTTTCCAATTTACTTTTGAAGCCGATACATTTACAGGTTTGCCGTTACCAGCGAAAGAATTTACTGCTACAAAAGCAATAGCTAAAAATGAGAGAACAAATTGTTTCATTGTTATGATTTAAGTGTTTTAATGATACAAAGATAACCCAGTAAAAACATATTTGTTACAACAAATATCTTAAAGTTTTATTAAAATTTAGGGTGTAAACTTATAACCTACACCTCTTATGGTGTGAAAGTAAACTGGTTCCTTTGCATTTGGTTCGAAATATTTTCTAAAAGAAAGGATAAAATTATCAATGGTACGAGTAGAAGGGTAAATATCATATCCCCATACATCCTGAAGAATTTGTTTTCTGGGAATGACTTTGTTTTTATTATCTACCAAACATTTGAGCAAGGCTACTTCTTTGGGAGTGAGGTTTATTTCACGAGTACCTGCTTTTGCTTTAAATTCCTCAAAATAAACCGTGTTGTCACCAAAACTAAAAGCTTTGAGTTCGCCGGATTCGATGTGCCTCCTTTTGGTAAGATTGTTTACCCTGAGAAGTAACTCTTCAAGATGAAAGGGCTTGGAAAGGTAATCATCGGCCCCCAATTTTAAGCCCAAAATTCTATCTTGAACCCCATCTCTTGCTGATACAATAATAATTTTAGTATGCTGATCAACCTCCCTTATTCTTCTGCAAATCTCAAGACCATCAATAAACGGTAACATAAGGTCAAGCACAATGATATCAAAAGGTGCGGACTGAAACCAATCCATCGCTTTCTGTCCGTCTGGAGCTTCAAAGACCTCATGGCCTTCTAACTCGAGATTGAACTTCATCAATGCTCTAATTTCTGACTCATCTTCAACCAATAACACCTTCATTTCCTGCTACTTTTGGTAAATTTAAGGTAAAAATGGTACCTATTGGGCTATTGTCATTGATACCAACAGTGCCCTTATGACTTTCCACTATTTTTTTTACTATATACAGGCCAAGTCCTGTACCCTTCGAGGTGCGGGTTTCTTCCCTACCCAGACGGTAAAATTTTTGAAAAACCTTTGATTTTTCGCTATTGGGTATGCCAGGCCCTTGATCAGCAACTTCAATCAACCAAGTTTCTTTATTGTCAGTGATTGAAATATTGATTGGAGCCTCCTGACTATATTTTATTGCATTTTCGATTAAATTGGTAAAAATTGACTGCATATCCTGCTTGGAGGCATATAAAAGCACTTCTTCCATTTTCACATGTAGCTGAATGGCTACGGACGGGTATTGTGCCGTATATCCATTGATTAAATTTTGTATAATAGCCACCAAATCAAGCCATTGCCTTTTGGGTGCATAAGGATGATCCAATTTTGCAGCAATCAAAACATCGGATATAAGATTTTCTAGTCTTTTGCTTTCTTTTAAGGCAACATCAGCCAGCTCAATGATTTTTTCCTGTGGCAGT
Source organism: Saprospiraceae bacterium (assembly GCA_017987975.1). GTDB lineage: Bacteria > Bacteroidota > Bacteroidia > Chitinophagales > Saprospiraceae > JADKBO01. The sequence continues at coordinate 30,969 of JAGNSQ010000024.1, read as the reverse complement.
GTTCTTTTTTTAAGGGTCTCAAGACTTAGATTAATTGAAGTGAGAGGAGATTTAAGTTCATGTGAAACAGACAATAAAAAATTGCTTTGTCTTCTTGATAAGTTGAGTTCTCTAACGTTCGATTTGTAGATAAAATACGTCCCAAGCACCATTGAAAGGGCAAAAACCAGGCCTTCTCCCATGATCATTTTTTTTTGTCTCTCATGGCTTGATTTTAAATCCGCGACAACTTCGGCCTGACTTAAAAATTCCATCTTCAGATGAAAAAGTTGCTCATTTTGTTGCAACAGAAGCACACTCCACCAACTTAGTGCAGCCACCATATAAATCATTACCAATATGGGTAATCGCTTCATCATTGAAGCACAGAATTGTAGTGCCTGCAAATTTCATCCATTGCCGCTACCAGAGTATCCAGGTCTTTTTCAGTATGAGCTCCCGACACAAATCCCACTTCATAGGCCGAAGGTCCAAAATAAATACCGCGTTGTAACATTTCATGATGGATAATTTTGAACTTATTAGCCGTGTCAGCATCGATTTGATCTGGTGAAAATATTCGATTCCGAGTAAATTTGATCCAAAAAATACTGCCAATGTGAATGGCATGCATGTTGACCTCGTTAATTGAAAAAACATTGTTGAGTTTTTCAACCAGGTATGCTGTTTTTGATGAGAGGTTTTCATAAAATCCAGGCACCAGTAATTTTTTTAGAGCTGCAGTACCCGCAGCCAGGGTAACCGGATTACCACTTAAAGTACCTGCCTGGTAAACCGGACCCTCCGGGGCAACCATAGACATGATATCGGCTCTACCTCCATATGCACCTACCGGTAGTCCACCTCCGATGATTTTGCCAAAAGTGATGAGGTCCGGCACAATGTTGTAGTAACCGGCTGCTCCTTCAAATCCAAGGCGAAAGCCTGAAATAACTTCGTCAAAAATGAGTAAAACATTGAATTCATCACAATATTTGCGAAGCCATGACAGGTAGTTGTGGTCTTGCAATAAAAGTCCATTGTTGGCTGGTACTGGTTCTATTATTACGCATGCAATCTCGTGACTCCATTTTTGTAACGTATCATGAAAAGCCTGCAAATCATTGAGCTGCAATACAATTGTATCTTCAATCACTGAATCCGGCACTCCGCTTGAGGTACTGGTACCAAAAGTGACCAGGCCACTTCCTGCTTTTACCATTAAAGCATCAACGTGGCCATGGTAACATCCTTCAAATTTAATGACTTTGTTTTTACCGGTAAAGCCACGGGCCAACCTTACTGCAGACATTACAGCCTCAGTTCCTGAACAAACAAAACGAAGCTTATCCAAATATCTGTGGTTATTCAGAATCAATTCACCCATTTCAACCCCAATCTTAGTAGGGGTGCCAAAACTGGTACCTTTTTTCACGGTTTTGATAATGGCTCTTTGGATATCTGCATCATTGTGGCCAAGAATTAATGGCCCCCAGGAAGCACAAAAGTCTATAAACGTATTACCATCTTCATCCTTTATTTGAGAGCCCTCGCCACTGGAGATAAACAAAGGTGCCCCCGAAACCGATCGAAAAGCTCTTACAGGTGAGTTAACACCTCCAGGGAAAAGAGACTTGGCTCTTTTAAAAAGTTTTTCAGATTTAATTCTTTTGATCTTGTCTATGAATTGCATTTTTGGAATTTGGTACAAAAATAGCCAATCAAGGCAGTATTTAAACCATTATTAAACCACAACCATCCAATAAGGTTGGTTAATTGTGGTATTATGAGCGTGCTTTTGATATTAATCTTGTTTTTGGCACAATTATTTCACAACACTCTATAAATTTGAGCGGTTTTTGGCGAAACTTTGAGTTTTAAACCGAAATCCGCTTATCAAATATATGGACTTAAGTCTGGATCAATGCCTTCAATATTTATTGTACCGGGATCGGATACTTATCTTGCCGGGTATAGGTGTATTAAAAGTTGTTCGGACACCTGCGCACTTTTCTGATGACAGAGAAACTCTTGATCCACCATCATTTAAAGTGGTTTTTGATGAAAATTTGGTCAATACTGAATCAAAGCTTCCAGAGCAATACCAAAATGAATATTCACAAAGATTGTTGAAATTCAATAATGCTATCTTTCACGAAGGCAAAGGTGATCTTCTGGGTTTCGGCCAATTGGTGCGAGAGGGAAATTTGATTCATTACCTTCCAAATCTAGTACTTTTCGACAAAATATTTGGTGGTTTACAACCCATTTACCATATAAATGAGGTAAAACGAATCTATCAACCAACAGAAACTTTGTTTGAACCGTTGACAGTTGTTGATCGCAAAAAAAGTAAAAACTGGGGTCCTATTGCAGTCAAATGGACGTTGGGTCTGGGTATTGTTGCAGCCCTTCTTTATTTTTTAATGTTTTACCCTTGGCCATCAGGAGACCCGGGACCTATCGAAGTTCTGCCTGCACAGACCGATACTCCAACTGTGGCTCTTGAACCAATTAACACATCCAATGATACTGTTGAAACTACTGGTCCAATGGATAAATTAGATTCAAGTAATACATTAATTACAGAACCAGAAATAACTGGTAACGAACAAATTGAATACGTAATCATAACAGGTTCATTTAAGCAGCAAAAACATATTGATCTTATGCAAAAGCGCCTGGAAAAGCGAGGTTATGTGGTTTTCCTGGGCGACAATGATTCTACTACCCGCGTGGGAGTAAGAATAAAGTGTGCTACCTCAGAACTTCCTCAACATTTGGCTAAAATAAGGGCACAATTCAATAAAGATTCCTGGGTCCTGACCCACTAATTAAAAGTTGAATTCCAGTTTTTGCCTTTCAATATTGTTAGAACCTGATCTATTTTCTCTTTTCCTCCTTTCGAAAAATCCCTGTAATTACCTGTTGAATTAGCTATTATAGCCAGCATAACATTGTCTGCTACAATTTCATCCGGATGAATTATGTACTGTGTATTGTCACCTATGGCGGTAAAAAAGTATTGCATATCCTTCTGAAGATTGGGATTTTGTTCTGGTAACAACAATCTGCCGTTGGCATCAATGCGAAAAACTTCCATTTTTAAGTGACCCATAAAATCGTTTTTAACCGGATTAAAACCATTTTGATCAGTAAAAATGAAAGGCATAAGCCAGTTGTTCTTTTCAACAGGCAGGCCAAAATCCATCGAAACACCATCCGGGTTGGTGAGCAGGCTTTCATTCAATTTTTCAGGAATGACCAATTGGAGATTGTGTTTCTTAAAACCAAAAACACCGTAAAGTGCTTCTTTTAGTTCAGGATAATACTCAGACAATATATGCCACCATTCATGCAGAAGAATTGGAAATAGAATTTCGCTGTTGATTTTTTCTGTCATATTATCGGGAATAAAAATATTGTTACCTCTTGTATAAAATACATTGGGACCGTAGTGGCCTGTTTTAATTTTGACCAGATTTACATCTACAATCAGATCAGCATTTACTGCCTTTGAATACCGCTGAACCTTATTCCAAATGGCAGTCAGCTGTTCGGTTTCTGATTTGGTAAAATTACCCACCTGCGATTTAAGGTATTCTTTATAAAAGTCAACATGCAGGTTTTTGAGGGATCGGCTTGATGTTTTTAGTTGAATAGCTACATCAATTGCTTTAATATGCGCAAAAAACCTATCATTGTCGTCCATGACAATTTTTTCTGATGCCTCCACGCTATCAAGTAAAGCTACGTTGCCATTATGAGATAGTTTGTTTTCTGGAAGGCGCTTGCATGAAAAAAAGGCAATCCATGCAAACAATAAAACCCATGTTAGTTTAGGTACTTTACTCATAGATCAGGTATTTTGTACGAATTTTGTTAAAATCATCGAGTCCCTGTTGCCATGAGGCTCTAAAATCCATTTCAGTTTTATTTTCAATCAACATTTGGCGAAAAGAGGCATTTCCTGCCAGTTTATCAAAAAATAAATTTTCCAGGAAAAAATCCTGTTTAGCCTGCACGGTTTTCTGATAAATATCAACAATTAGGGCGACATCTATTTTTTGCATATTAAAAAGCTCCTCCCTGGATGTTCCTGAATAATCGAAACCAAAACATTTTTTACCCTTTTGAAAAGGATCTTTAGCACCAACATTGGGAACCGGGGTAAAGGAAAATTCAGAAGTCATACCCGGATGCCCGATGATCTGGAATTGTTTATCTGTTCCCCTTCCAACACTCCATTGAGAACCTTCAAAAAAACACAAAGTTGGGTACAGAAGCACTGCTGTAGCATTTGGGAGATTGGGCGACGGGGCCAGGGGCAAGTCATACCTCATTGTTCTTTTGTACTGAGCGCATGGAATTACGGTTAATTCTATATTTTTTCCGGCCTTCGTCCAACCTTCGCCTACTATCATTTTGCCATATTCACCGATGGTCATACCATAAACAACCGGCACCTGGTGCATGCCTATAAACGACTCAAATCCTTTTTCCAGAACCGGGCCATCTATGTAGTGTGCATGTGGATTTGGCCTATCCAATACAATCACAGGCAGCTTATTTTCACTACAAGCTTCCAATATGTAATGAAGTGTAGAGATATAGGTATAAAACCTAGCACCCACATCCTGTAAGTCAAATATTACCAGATCCAGATCCTTTAATTGCTCAGGCGTTGGTTTTTTGTTTTTACCATATATAGAAAGAACAGGAAGTCCGGTAGCAGGATCTTTTTCATTTTCAATCTTTTCACCAGCATCAGCAGTACCCCTAAAACCATGTTCAGGTGCCAGGATTTTGGTTACCTTAACACCTAATGACATAAGTGTATCAACCAGGTGACGCTTCCCCACTCTACTGGCGTGGTGGACCACACAACCTACCCTTTTTCCTTTTAGTAAATGAACATAGGCTTCCAGTCTTTCGGCCCCTGTTACAATTTTGGAGGCATCCCTTTTGGAGAAGGATTTTTGAGCAGTGCCTGTAAAGCAACCATAAAAGAGGGTTAACAAAGTGAAAGCGAATAAGATAATAGGCCGCATAATATTAATTATTTTGCAAATATGACAAAAAGCAGCAAATGTATGGCAGATAAAAAGTCAATTATCAACCTTCATTTGAAACCAGCCTCTGTCAAATTTTATATCTTTAGCAAAAAAATTCAAAAGTTGAGACACATAGCAACCCTTGTCAGTCTTTTGACAACCATAGCATTGACCCTGTTTTTAGATGGATTTATCAAAATTCCGGGAAATCCTCTGCCACCTCTAGGTCAGTTCCTGCATCCAATAACAGGTATTTGGAACAACATGGTTCCCGCACACTATTCCGATGATTCAAAAACCCTCCCCGGTGTGAGCAGTAATGCTAAGATTATTTATGACGACCGCTGGGTACCCCATATTTTTGCTTCTTCGTTGGAAGATGCCATCTATTTACAAGGCTATGTTGAAGCGGAAAACCGACTCTTTCAAATGGATTTTATGACGAGAGCTGCTTCCGGAAGATTATCCGAGGTTATGGGTCCTTTGACACTTAAATTTGACAAAGAAAGAAATCGAAGTCAAATTGAGTCAACTGCCGACAATGCCATAGAAGCATGGTCTAAACACCCGGAAGCGATGAAGTTATTGCAAAAATATGTGGATGGAGTCAATGCTTATATTGATCAGCTACAGCCTGAAGACTATCCGGTGGAATATAAGCTCCTTGACTTCAAGCCTGAAAAATGGACGACCAAAAAATGTGCCCTGGTTTATAGCTCAATGGCAGATGTTTTATGCGGCAGGTCAGATGATCTGGAATCCACCAATAGCCTGGCAGTATTGGGAAGAAAACTATTTGATGCACTCTATCCTGAGAATGAGGATGGAGGATATCCTGTTATCCCCTATGAAAAAAAATACGAATTCAAGAACCCATTGGCAGCTGAGAAAGGAGATTCTATAGCTAAAGGACCATTCTATCAATACTATTATGAAAACAGAATAAAAGGAATTGGGTCTAATAATTGGGCAATTTCTCCACAGAAAAGTAAGACGGGTAATCCCATCTTGTGTAATGACCCACACCTTTCACTAAGCTTGCCATCAATATGGATAGAAGAACATTTGGTAACTCCTTCTTTTAATGCGTATGGGGTCTCATTTCCCGGCTTTCCCGGCATCATGATTGGCTTTAATGATCATATTGCCTGGGGAGAAACCAATGTTGGACAAGATGTGGAGGATTTGTTCCAGGTAGAATGGCTTGACACAGAAAGGAGCCGGTACAAAGCAGGAAACAGTTCTGCACTTGCCAAAACGGTAGTAAAGCACATTAAGGTTAAAAATATGGATGATGTTTTGGATACCTTAATCTATACTGATAAAGGAGTGATCCGTTTTGAATCCGCCGACGGCAAATCAGACATCGCAGTGAGATGGTTACCAAGTGATCAAAAGAATGATGCCGAATTTATGACCTTTATTGACATTATGCAATCTAAGAACAAAGATGATTTTAAATCTGCTTTGAAACACTTTTATACCCCTGCACAAAATTTCATTTTTGCCTCCAAGACAGGAGAAATAGCACTTTACGTCAATGGGCTATTTCCCATCAGACAAAAGGAAGATGGCAGATTTGTAGAACCCGCATCCAATATTGAAGGTGATTGGAAAGAGTACATTGCCAGAGACCAAAACCCTTATATAGAAAACCCCAGATCAGGCTATGTAGCTTCTGCCAATCAGCGATCAGCGGGTCTGGATTATCCTTTCTATTACACTGGGAAATTCGAACATGCCCGCAACGTAGTTATTAATCAACTTTTGAGTGACACAACCAAGTGGGACGTAGAAGGAATGCAAAAAATGCAAGCCAGTAGTTTTAATTATTTTGCTTCAAAGGCCTTACCAGAAATATTAAAAATACTATCCACAAAATATGCCAGTCACCCTTTGTATCAATCTTGGGCCAAATGGGATTACCAATACAAAGCAGGCAGCACCGATGCAACCAGTTATGAGGCTATGTACGCCGCACTTTATGAATTAACTTTTGATGAAATATTGAGTTATAAAGACACCATGGATATATTATATCCTGAAGACTGGAGGATGATAGATTTATTAACCCGAGACAGCCTCTCTGTTGTATTTGACAAAGTACAAACAAAAAATGTATTAGAAAGTCGGAAAGATTTGGTGAGAGAGGCATTTGAAAAAACGATCAGTCCGGAGCAGATGGTTAAAAATTCTGTACCTTGGGGCAAGCACAAAGAATTGAATATTCCACATTATACCAGGCTACCGGCATTTTCAGTTAATGGACTTTCTGTGGACGGCACACCAGATGCCATCAATGCTGTTGGAAAGGCATACGGACCTTCCTGGAGGATGATCATTGACATGGCGGGAGGCGATAAAACAAAAGCTAAGGGAGTATATCCCGGCGGCCAAAGCGGCAATCCATTGAGTCCCTTTTATAAAAACATGGTAAATACCTGGGTGGAGCATCAATACAATGTTCTAAATCAATCTTCGGATGTGAAAAAAATAAAATCACTAAAAACCGTTAATATCAATTAAAATGAAAGACGCCTACTATAGCATCGCCATTACTTTTATTATTGTAGTTGGCACCTTATTTTTACCTTTCTGGTGTATACCTGCGGGGATTGGACTTCTTTCTATTTTTTATAAAGGAAGCAAAGTTAAAGCAGCTGCAATTGCCACCTCATCCAGCACAGCCATTTGGCTGGGCATCGCTTTGTTTAGAAATACGATAGCGCCGGAAAAGGCTTCTGACCTGGTTTCAGCCATTCTTGGCAATCTTGCACCATCTTTGGTTTTTACACTCACAGGCCTTATAATTGGGGTTGTTTGCGGTCTTGCTGCCACTTCAGGAAAATGGGTACGCACCTATCTTCCTTTAGGTGAAAAATGAAACCGGCTAAACTTTATTGTTGGGAGAATGTTTGGCTTATCGAGTTTTAAACTGCAATATGGAGGTAAATAAGATTAATTTTGACGATGTAAAAGCATTTAGTCGACGAGACAAAATATACCGAAATCATCCTGAGGAGTTTCGTGATTTTATTGCCTACATGCCCAATTGGGAGGGATTCGGGCAGGCCATTGCAGATAGAGCTGAGCACAAAGTGGATAGAAAACTACTCCACAGCGTCATTACTGATCATTATACAAAATGTCCAGCCAGCATTCTCCAAAACACCAACATTTCACGGCTTTTGGACGAAAATTGTTTTACGGTTGTAACCGCACACCAACCATCTTTGCTTACAGGCCCACTCTATTACATTTACAAAATCTTTTCTGCAATAAATCTTGCAGAAGACCTTTCCAAACAATTTCCAGCCAATCATTTTGTTCCTGTCTTTATTTCAGGAAGTGAAGACCACGATTTTCAAGAAGTCAATCATCTGCATTTGTTTGGTAAAATTTTTGAGTGGAAAAAAGAAGCCGGTGGCCCTGTTGGCCGATATGATCTGCAAGGTTTCGCTGAAGTGGTTGATGAAGTCAAAGTCCTTTTTGGCAACAGCCCATTTGCAGAAGAATTATCTGGTTTGTTATCTACTGCTCAGGAGGGAGCCAACAAGTACAATGATTTTGTTTTTAACTTTGTTAATCTGCTTTTTGGCAAATACGGAATGCTGGTTTTAAACATGGATGATGCCAGATTGAAACATGGGTTCAAACAGATAATGAAAAAAGAGTTAACAGAGCGCCCTTCAGAAGAGATCATAAAACGGTGTCAGGAAAAATGGGAAAAATTAGGTTATTCGAATCAAGCCCATGCCAGAGAGATCAACTTATTTTACATGGTAGATGGTCTGAGGGAAAGAATTCTGACTACTGAAACAGGTTATGGCATAAATAATACAGACCTTACATTTTCACATGAAGAACTACTTAGACTTTTAGATGAGCACCCTGAAAAATTCAGCCCGAATGTGGTCACTAGACCATTGTATGAAGAAACAATCCTTCCTAATCTTGCTTACATTGGGGGGGGTGGAGAATTGGCCTATTGGCTGGAAAGAAAAGATCAATTTGAACATTTTGGTGTTTTTTTTCCAATATTAATGCGTCGAGATTCATTGCTTTGGATTAGCACTGCTCAAATCAATGCACTTGATAAACTCAACCTGCATTGGAGAGATCTTTTCATGGAAGAAGATAATCTTGTAGACAAATATATTAGGCATGCTGCAAGTTTTGACATTGCCCTTGAAGAAGAAGCGGCTGCTATAGAAGCCATCTTTATCTCCATAAAATCCAAAGCTTTCGGGGCTGATAAATCACTTGAGTCCTTTGTTGAAGCGGAAAAAGTAAAAATGATAAAAGTGGTTGAGCACATCGAGCAGAGAATCAAAAGGGCGCTGAAAAAAAATGAAGAAACTTCTGTAAATCAAATTAAAAATTTGAAATCAAAATTATTCCCTAATAATGGATTGCAGGAAAGGCATGACAATTTTATTCAATTTTACTTATCCCTTGGTCCTTCTTTTATGGAAAAATTAAAAGAAGTTTGTCATCCGATGAAAACTGAATTTATTGTCATTACGAATTATTAATGCATGAAAATCAATGCTTTTTGGTTTAGGCGCGATTTGAGATTAGAAGACAACCACGGTTTATGGGCTGCACTCACCTCTGGCAAGCCAGTTATTGCCATATTTATTTTTGATGATCACATTTTGGAGTCATTGCCTGAAGACGATGCCAGGGTTCACTTTATCCACAACCGAATTTTGGCAATACAAGAGCAGCTTGCCCAGGAAAATTCTTATATCCATGTATTAAAAGGAAGTCCACAAAAATGTTGGAGTGAAGTGATTGGACTTTATGACATCGATACTGTATTTTTCAACCATGATTATGAACCTTATGCCCTGCGGCGAGATGGCAGTATCAAAGACCAATTAAGCAAGAGCGGTATAAAAATGCAAGGTTTTAAAGATCACCTTATATTTGAAGGGAATGAGGTAGTCAAAGACGATGGAAAACCATACACAGTTTTTACTCCTTATAAGAACAAATGGATGAGCAGGCTGAGTGAAGGAGGAGGTAAAATACCTACTGCATTCAAAACTTTTCCCTCTGCAGACTTTACTTCCAATTTCTATAAAAGCAGCACTGCTATCTACCAGGTGCCCTCCTTAAAATCTTTGGGCTTTACACCATCCAAAATTGAATTCCCTTCTAGTCATGTGATGGCATCATTAATAGCAGCATATGATAAAACCAGAGATTTCCCAGCCATCGCCGGCACCAGCAAATTAGGCATTCATTATCGATTTGGTACCATAAGCATAAGGCAAAAAGCGGTAAAGGCTTTACAATTGAATCAAACCTATCTGAATGAACTGATATGGAGAGACTTTTATGCGATGATCCTTTTTCATTTTCCATCGACAATTTATGAGGCTTTCCGAAAAGAATATGATAGGATTGAGTGGTTAAATGATCCAACTGATTTTGAGAAGTGGAAAGAAGGAAAAACGGGGTACCCATTGGTGGATGCCGGCATGAGAGAGCTACATGCTACTGGATATATGCACAATCGTGTTAGGATGGTAGTAGCCAGTTTTCTCACAAAACATTTATTGATAGATTGGCGCTGGGGAGAAGCTTATTTTGCAGAAAAGTTGTTAGACTATGATCAGGCAAGCAATGTGGGAGGATGGCAATGGGCAGCAGGTTGTGGCACAGATGCTGCTCCTTACTTCAGGATTTTTAACCCGCAGGCTCAGGCAGAAAAATTTGACCCTGAAAAGAAATACATTAAAAAATGGGTTCCGGAAGTTGACAGTTTAACTTACTCAAAACCTTTGGTAGATCATAAATATGCCAGAGAAAGATGTCTGGCAACCTATAAGAAAGCACTTGCCCGGTAGCCAAATTTTGGATCTACGAAACTTTTTACCATTTTTTGTTGTCTATATACATTGAACAACATTTCTACCACATGAGACAATTGAAGATCACCAACAAGATTACTTCCAGGGAGAGTGTTGCATTGGACAAATATCTCTCGGACATTGGAAAAATTGATTTATTAACCTCTGAAGAAGAGGCCAGTCTTGCCAAAAGGATCCGAGAAGGTGACACCGATGCATTAGACACACTCACACGGGCCAACCTGAGATTTGTCGTATCAGTAGCCAAACAATATCAAAATCATGGCTTATCCCTTAGCGATTTGATCAATGAAGGAAATGTTGGTTTGATGAAAGCTGCTAAAAGATTTGATGAATCCAAAGGATTTAAATTTATATCCTATGCGGTATGGTGGATCAGGCAATCTATAATTCAGGCTATTGTCGAATATTCTAGAATGGTGCGTATTCCACTTCACAAAATGAATATGTACACTAAGGTTAACGAAGCGTTTCTAAGCTTTGTCCAGGAATTTGAAAGAGAACCAACTCTTGAAGAGTTGGCGGAATTACTCAATATGACCCCACAGGATGTGGCCACTGTACTTTCAGGTGCAGGCAATCACCTTTCAGTAGATGCCCCCCTTTCAGATGACGAAGGCTCTATCTCAATGGTTGACACCATGACCCATGGAGACGAAGAGAGTCCTGACTTAAAATTAATGGAGCAGTCACTCAGAGACGAGATTAAGTATGGTATGGCTGCATTATCTCCAAGAGAAATACAAATTCTTTCAGCCTATTTTGGAATTGATCATACAAAGCCATTTAATTTGGAGGAAGTCGGTGAGATGTATGGATTAACCCGAGAGAGAGTCAGACAAATCAAGGACAGGGCATTGAGAAGACTTAGAAAAAGTTTGCTGGCCAACAACCCCAACCTGAGCAGAAGCTATTGATCAGATAAAATAGTCAATTGGTATAAACAATTCAGCCTTCTTATTGCGAATGCTGATAATTGGTTATTTTTGCATGAATTTTTATAATCAATGATCATTAAATTACTGAGATATCTGGCCTCCTTTGGGGATCAAAAAAACAGACTATACAGAGAGATCAATGAGATGAGAAGGCTTACCCAAGCTGTTAGAAAAGACCTTATTCCACTGGAAAACGATGAGATTGTCAATATATCGACCTTCAGATATCTGGGAAAACGGGCTTATGGGACAAAACCCATTTTTTTTACTACAGTTTTTAACGAAACGATTGGAGCAAAGTTTGAAAAGTCCATTGGGAAAACGGGAGATAAAATCACCGTTATTTATACCTATGATTATGAAATGGCATTTGTCAATACAGCTGGCAGTTTAGAGCTATTTGTCAATGAAAGTCCGGCTGGAAAGATGAATGCCAAAGGCATATTTTATAATTTGCAGTTGAAACCTGCAGGAAAATGGATTAACGAGACGGGTAAAAAACTTAGGATCTTACAAATGGGAAGTCATGCTTATGCCAACATCCTGTTTGGGGAAAGGAATGCTTTGACCGATCGAATGTTTAGTGACTTTGTATATGAAAATGAAGAAGAAAAAGTAATACTTCTGGCCTATGCGCTCTATGAGAGACTCAATTATGGTACCTCCAAAAAATAGGATCTTATTTATCCGAAATTTGCACAAATAAATGTGTATAACCGCTTATAAACGTTTTTAAACATTTAATAAATCCATATGCTGGATAATTGACTACACATTTGTGCAAAAAAGCATGAAAGCAATTAGAAATTCAGTTCATTTATTAGGCAATTTGGGTAAAGACGTAGAAATGCTCACCTTTGGCTCAAATATGAAAAAGGCAACCGTATCACTTGCCACAACAGAATATTATAAAAACCAAAAAGGTGAGTTGGTTAAAAACACACAATGGCACAACCTTGTCGCTTGGGGTAAAACCGCAGAGATCATGGCAAGCCAGCTCCTTAAAGGAAATACCATAGCATTGCATGGTTCCATACAGTACAGAAGCTATGAGGCCAATGGCCAAACCCGACAAATCACCGAGATTGTCATTGATGAATTCATGAAGATCGGGAGATCTTCAGAAAGTGCTTCAGAGGAGAAAACAAATACAGAAGGCCCATTTGGAGAACCGCAAAAAGCCCAATAGCGCTTAGGTCTTACGTTTCTTTTTTTCTGCAGCCGGGAATAAAATGTTATTAAGAATCAATCTGTAGCCGGGGCTATTGGGATGTAAACTGAGGTCTGTTTCGGGGTCGTTGACATAATGGCGATAGTCTTCAGGATCATGACCGCCATAAAACGTCCATGTACCGTAACCATAAGTTCCGTGAAGATATCTTGCTTCTCCGGCAGCCTTGGTTTCTCCCATAATGAGGACATCGCTTTTGATTAAACTTCTCTTGAATGAGGTTGACTGCCCCATAAACCCTTTTATTGTTTGTGTATGATTTTGACACAACATAGATGGAATTGGATCCCATTTTGCTGAAAAATCAAATAAATTGAAATAATCAGCTTCTACATCTATGCCTCTGTCTTTGTTGTCAATATCAGAGTGTTCATAAACCATAGGATTGAGGATCAACTCAAAATCCTTGAAGGCAAAGGTTTTAGAATAATCCAATTTCGATTGAGCATTGATGTCATAACCGTCTCCATCATAAACTTTATCACAAATATCCAGGCCTTCAGCTGCCAAAGCTATGTCGTAAGTATCTGTAGCTGAACACATTGCAAACATAAAACCACCACCCTCTACAAATTCTTTGATTTTTTTTGCAACGGCCAACTTAACTTGTGATACTTTGGTGTAGCCCATACTAATTGCCTGTTCTTCAGACTTTTGTTGGTTTATTTTATACCAAGGTTGGCTACCATTAGATGCGTAAAACTTGCCGTATTGTCCGGTAAAGTCTTCATGATGCAGGTGTAACCAATCATATTCTGCCAGTTTTCCCTCTAACACAGCTCTGTCATAAATAGTTTCATAGGGTATTTCTGCGTAAGTAAGGACAAGGGTCACTGCATCATCCCAAGGTTGAATTCTACTACCCTTTTCATTGTAATCTGGAGTGTACACAGCAATTTTAGGCGCTTTTTCGAGTTTAATAGCTTCCTGATTCGTTTCCGGATCGGCTATCAGCTCTCTGATCCTAAGAAATTCAGCATCTGGTATAACCTCATAAGTTACGCCTCTGACTTTGCATTCTTTTTCAAAGCCTGTAGAATGATAAAAAGCAAAGCTACCACCCCTGTAATTAAGCAACCAATAGGCTTCTACACCTTGATTAATAACCCAATAAGTCATACCATATGCCTTTAAATGGTTCTTTTGGACTTTATAGTCCATAGGAAGAAGGATGTAAGAAGCTGAAAGCGAATTGACAAACAGCATAAAACCAAAAATCCAAAATAGACCTGACTTCATTATTTTTAACATATAAACGATTATCTACAACTCATAATGCAAAAGTATTGTTAAATGTTTAATTAGCTTATATTTATAGATTTAGATTCGAATAATTTTTGATCTTTGCACTCTAAATTAAGATTTTGTGATCGAACACATTAGCCTACCCTATCCTTGGTGGTTTATTTTGTTTTGTATGCTTGCCGGTGCAGCCTACGCCTACATTTTGTATGCAAAAGAGCGCAAGTTTGAAGAATCTGGTAAATGGGTGAAACGAACGATGGCTGCTTTCAGGGCTTTCTCTATTTTTGTCATTTGTCTGTTTTTATTAGCCCCAATAATTAAAAGCATTAAAGAAGAACAAAAAGAGCCTATTGTAATCATAGCAAAGGATGTTTCACAATCCATTAAGCTTGGAATTAGCAAAGAACAGAATACCAAATTGGATGCCGATCTTGAACTGCTTCGAACAAAGCTTGCATCCAAATACCAAGTGGCGCAGCTAAAATTTGCAGATCAGGTAAGTGCTGACACGGCGACCATTATAGCTTTGGGATCCAGTAACCTTTCCCAAGCAGTACAATATATTTACGACAACTATGCCGATCAAAATGTAGGAGCCATCATAATGGTTTCTGATGGCATTTATAACGAAGGTGGGCACCCTGCTTATGCACCGGTTCAATTCAATGCGCCATTTTACTCCATAGCCTTGGGCGATACAAGTTTAAGGAAGGACTTGGTGGTAAAAAATGTACTGAGTAACCGAATTGCTTACTTAGGTGATCAATTTCCTATTCAAGTTGACATTTCTGCTCTATCGTGTCAAGGTGGAAAGACAAAATTGTCTTTGGAAAGAACAGATGCCAAAGGGAGACAGCTTTTGGCTCAACAGGAAATTAATATTTCTCAATCATCTTTTTTCACCACAGCAGATTTTGTTGTTGATGCCAATCAAATTGGTGTAACTAAATATACACTTAGTGTAAGTACCTTAGCCGGTGAAGTATCCACAGCCAACAATAAAAAAGATATTTATGTTGAAGTTTTGGATGGACGTCAAAATGTGTTAATAATAGGAAATGCTGCTCACCCAGATCTTGCGGCTTTCCAACAATTAATTTCAACACACAAAAACTACAAATCACAGACTGCTATCATAGGAGTGGACAAACCCAATATAGCAGATTTTGATGTGATCATTGCACACAATTTGCCTTCAGATCAGCATGATTGGTCGTCAGAATTGGCAGTTATAAAAAATAAAAAGATCCCTGTTATTTACGTAGCAGGCACTCAAATCAATCAAAGTCGCTTGAATGGACTGCAGGACGTGCTAAAAATTAAAGGTAATTCAAGGTCAAATGAAGAAACCGAGATTGCAATAGCTAATGGATTTGATCTTTTTACACTGAGTGAAGATCTGAAATCGAAGGTGGTTAAATTTCCACCTTTGGTCAATTTATTTGGTACATATGAAGGAGCCGCTACCAGTCAGGTATTGTTTCACCAAAAAATAAAAAAAATTCCTACGAGGTATCCCCTTTTGGCCTTCAACGAAAACAATGGGGTTAAAAATGCGGTGTTGTGTGGTGAGGGTATTTGGAAATGGAAAATACAGGAATATGCCAGTTATCAAAACAACGAAGCTTGTCAGGAATTAATCAACAAAATAGTTCAGCTGGTGGCAGCTAAAGACGATAAGCGCAAATTCAAAGTAAATTTACCTAAACAGATCTTCAAAGACAATGAAAATATTGTTTTTGATGCCCAATTGTTTAATGATGCCTATGAAATGTTTAATGAACCAGAAGTGTTTTTGACATTAAAAGATGAAAGTAAAAAAGAATTTAAATATACTTTTAGTAAAACGGGCAATTATTACCTTTTAGACATTGGTCAATTACCCTCAGGCAACTATACTTACCAGGCTAATACCACAACAAAAGGACAGCCACAGGTATTTAACGGCAAGTTTTCCGTTGAGGCACTTCAATTGGAGGCCTATGATTTGACAGCCAGACATGATGTTTTGGCAGCACTTTCA
Source organism: Saprospiraceae bacterium (assembly GCA_017987975.1). Lineage (GTDB taxonomy): Bacteria > Bacteroidota > Bacteroidia > Chitinophagales > Saprospiraceae > JADKBO01. Next base: position 14,617 of record JAGNSQ010000024.1, on the reverse strand, counting down.
AAGAAGTTTAACGGATCTCTTTACCCAAAAGAACAAATTGGAAAGCTGGTGGAAGATATACTTAAAAATCCTGATTTGAAGCCTACCATTTTTCAAACCAGCCATTCAAAAACTTTAATTCATTTTAAATGGTTATTTTTTTTAATTCTGACGCTGTTATCTTTTGAGTGGTTTATGAGGAGGTATTACGGCAGTTATTGACCATATATTGTTTATTTCGACCTTTTTAAGATTGAATCTCTGTTTAAGGATAAGGTTCGTCCCAATTGCTTTTTATTTTTAAATACCGCAGCTCGCAAGATAACTTCTCCTTCCGGAAGCTGAATGGTGCCGGAACTAACTATTGGAGAACTAGAGTGCGGAAAGGTATTGTCAAGGGTATAATGAACCTCCCCCTCTGGATATTCTGTTTTAATGCTAATAAAGTGTGTTCCATCCTTTTTAGTAACTTCGACAAAAGGATCATAAAGTGATTTACATATAGGAATATCTTCATTTTCAAATCTACTGATATGGCTTTCGAGTCTTGTGGTAAAATCAACCCAGTTTTTATCTTCCTGTCTTGTCCAGAAGCCTTCTGAAAGAGCTATGGCGCGAGGATAAGCCATGTAAAATGCATGTGATAAAGTAGGGATGTGTTCCGTCCATAAATTTCCCTGACCACCCATTATAAATTGTTTGTTGACTCCAGTCGGTACAACTTCAATTTCATAGGATTTTTTCAAAGATAAGCTGGCATAAATTGGAAATTCCAGCCCATGGTCACCCTGCGTATAATCCAGATATGCATGGGTCGTTGGAGACATCACCACTTTATGTCCTTTTGAGGCAGCTTCAATGCCCCCTTTTGTTCCTCTCCAACTCATAACAGCAGCTCCTTCCGCCAATCCACCATACAATATTTCGTCCCATCCAATCATGTTCTTACCTTTTGATTGAATAATTGAATTGACTCTTTTCATAAAATAAGATTGAAGCTCTTCTTCATTCTTTAAGTTATTTTTCTGCATAAATTGTTGGCATTCCTGGCTTTCCTTCCAAAAACCATGATAACATTCATCTCCTCCCGCATGAATGTATTTTCCGGGGAAAAGAACAGCTACCTCTCCAAAAATAGTATCAAGGACCTGATAGACTCTCTCATCTGAAGGGTTAACCATGTTCTCTACCAACATTTTAAAAGTACCATCACCATACCATTCTGCAAATTTAAACCCACAACTTACCATCTTTGCTTCCTTTTTGGTTGAAAGCTCAGGAAAGGCAGTAAGTAGCGCCATAGAATGACCGGGCACATCTATTTCCGGAACAATCGTAATATACCTTTCAGCAGCATACCTTACCACCTCCCGAATTTGATCCTGGGTGTAAAATCCGCCATAAGGTGTAGATTCCTCTGGCCTGGGAGCTGGCCGGGTTCCAAATTTCCCTGTTCGCTCTACTCTCCACGCTCCTTTTTCCGTAAGTTGGGGATATGCCTTTATTTCAATTCGCCAGCCCTCATCATCGGTCAGGTGCCAATGAAAAACACTTAGCTTGTAAAGAGCCATTCGATCAATAAATTTTTTAACATCATCAACACTGTAAAAATGACGACTCACGTCTAACATTAGACCTCTCCACTCAAAAGCAGGTTCATCTTTGACATTACAAAACGGCATTTTTAGATGTCCCTTTGGATTAGCCGGTATCATTTGTAAGGCTGTAGCAATTCCTCTGAAAATGCCAACCGGCTTGTTTGCTAAAATGGTAATTCCATCTTCATTGACTTTAATTTCATATGCTTCGTCCATCTTTTCAGAAGCACTTCTCTTCAAAGAAATAACAAAGTCTTTGTGTCTTTTGGGTTTGAATACAGCATTTTTATCGACTACAAATGCTCTGCGTTCCAGGGCTTGTGTCAAGTATTGAGCTTCCGATTTAAATTGATCATCAAAAAGATGAATACGTACCTGTTTGGATGCTTTCAATTCACCTGCTCCGTAGGTCAATTGTGCCGGTTTGGGTATTATGTCATATTGGCCTTTAATCCCAAGTACGCAAACCAGTTGAATGGTCAACATTATAAAAAATCTATTCATTGTTTTCCTGATTATATGGAGTATTATCATCCAATTGTTGTGCAAAATGTTGTGTAATCATAGCTGCATTCTTTTTACCTGCAACAGCTTCAATTTCCTCCTGGCTTGCCTCCCTGATCTTTTTTACAGATCCAAAACTGGTGATCAATTTTTGAGCAGTTTTATCCCCTATCCCTGCAATTGAAGTTAGTTCTGTGTTTAAGAAATTTTTAGACCTGAGATCCCGATGAAAACCCAGTGCAAAACGGTGCGCTTCATTTCTGCAGTGTTGAATTAGTTTTAAAGATTCAGATTTCTTATTGATGTATAAAGGAATGGGATCCTCAGGAAAAAAAATCTCCTCCAATCTTTTTGCTATACCTACCACCACCAGCTGATTCAATATTCCTAACTCATTGAGGCTTTTTACTGCGGCGCTCAGCTGCCCCTTACCACCATCAATGATTACCAAATTGGGCAGGGTTTGTTTTTCTTCTAGCATTCTCGCGTATCTTCTATAGACCACCTCTTCCATAGAGGCAAAATCATTAGGCCCTTCAACCGTCTTTATTTTAAAATGACGATAATCTTTTTTAAATGGTTTGGCATTTCGGAAGACCACACAGCTGGCAACAGGATTTGTTCCTTGAATATTTGAGTTGTCAAAACATTCAATATGTAATGGCAAATCCTGCATTCTCAAATCATTTTTTAGCGTAGTAAGGATCCTCTCTGCTGGAGATTGTTTATTTTTTCTTTCGGTTTCGCTTTTTCTTTTTTGCGTAATATAGTAATCCAGATTGCGTTGTGAAAGTTCTATCAACTTCCTCTTATCTCCTATCTTGGGCAAAGTTACTAATACTTCCTGTTCCAAAACAACGGGATAGGTTGTTGCTACTTCAGGGGCAATTGACTGGTACCTTTCGCGAATTACAGGAATGACAAAATTGAGCACATCAATGTCTTCTTCCTCCAGTTTTTTTTCTATCTCAACTGTGTCAGTATTGATCAGAGCACCATCAACAATTTTAAGGTAATTCACAAAAGCCATCTTCTCATCCGATCTGATGGTGAATACATCTAAATCTTTTATCGATGAACTTACTACAGTAGATTTTGCCTGATAATCTTCCAGTAAAGACAATCTCTCCTTAAATTGTTGGGCTAATTCAAAGTTCAAATCTGTGGCCGCATCTGACATCTGACTAATCATGTACTCTTTTACCCTTGCAAAATTGCCTTTTAGGATATATTTGATTTGATCAATCTTATCGTTATAACTCTTTTCAGTTTCAAGGCCTTCACATGGGCCCATGCAATTTTTTATATGATATTCCAGACAAAGTTTGAATTTGCCTTGCTGGATATTGCTTTCTGTCAAACTAAATGCACATGTTCTAAGGGGAAATAATTTTTTTACAACATCAAAAATCAGTTTAACCCTTCCTTTAGACGTGTAGGGTCCAAAATAAGAAGATCCATCTTTGATCACCTTCCGAGTGAAAAACACTCTCGGAAAACGCTCGTTTTTTATTACTATATAAGAATACGACTTGCCATCTTTAAGACTAACATTGTACCTGGGCTGGAACTTTTTTATAAAAGTATTTTCCATTAGTAAGGCATCGTGTTCTGTCTCAACAATGGTGAATTCTACCCTATTTGCATTTTTGGTAAGAACCCTGGTTTTGAAAGCAATTTGTTTTTTATCCCCAAAATAATTAGACAATCGGTTTCTTAAATCCTTTGCTTTTCCTACATATAAAATAATACCCTCTTCATCCAAAAATCTATATACCCCGGGAAGGTGGGGTATGGTGTCAACCATATTTTTAAAATCCTCAAACGTCATGCTCGTCTTCCTGGTATTGGATGCCGTCGATGATGAGTTGTGCTGTCAGGGGGTTGGTTGCCAAAGCTACATTATGAACATCACAAACCCTTAGCAACATTTGCACATCAGGTTCGTGTGGGTGCCTATCTAATGGGTCTCTGAAAAAGAAAACCGCATCAACGTCACCTGTGGCCACAAGGGCAGCAATTTGGGCATCACCTCCCTTGGGGCCGCTTAGTAGTTTGGTTACTTCAAACCCTTCTTTTGCAATATGGCCCCCGGTAGTTCCCGTTGCATAAAGTTTCAATCCCTCGAGTTTGATTTTATTTCGCAATACAAATGAAACCATTTCCGGCTTTTTGCCATCATGGGCAATGAGTGCTATCGTTTTTACAGGAGAATTCATCATTAGTTGATACCGATTATTTTATGGGTTTGCAAACTGAGTTTCCATTTTGGGTTAGACAGGCAGTGATTTACACTCTTGCTGATATTCTCATTTTGATGCTCATCATCTAAGGGTTGTAGATAAAAATGATCAAAGTCCAGATTTTCAAAATTGGAAGGTTCATTTTCTTGTTGGGGAAAAACCAATTTTAACTCATTTCCTTTTGTAATAACCAATTCTTCACCTGCTTTTGGACTTACACAAATCCAATCAATACGTTCAGGTAATGGTAATGTTCCATTGGTTTCAATAGCAATCTCTGCCCCTTTCTCATGGAGCTTGTCTATTAAAATCTGATTGAGTTGTAGCGCGGGCTCACCCCCTGTAAATACAACAAAACAAGGTAGATTTTCAGGGAATTGCCCGCAGATGATTTCTACCAGTTGGTCAACATGATAACTTCCGCCCAATGGGCCGTCAGTACCTCTGAAATCTGTATCACAAAATTTACAGATAGCAGACACCCTATCCTCTTCTCTACCCGACCATAAATTACATCCGGAAAATCTGCAAAATACGGCACCTCTGCCTGAGTGAAATCCCTCGCCCTGTAAGGTGTAATATATTTCTTTTATTTTGTACAATTGTTAACACTTATTGGGTGGAGGAAATTATTGCTGTCACCTCAATTTCCACAAGTAATTCGGGATTTATAAGGGCAGAAACTCCTATCATACTCATCGCAGGCCTTACATTGCCTATGGCAGCAGAATGCGCCTCAGATACTTTTTGCCAGTTAGTAGGGAGGTCTACCACAAAAATCCTTATGCGGGTAACATCCATCAGACTAGCGTCCATATGGTGAAGCGTTTCATTTATGATTTCGTAAATTCTGACGGTCTGGTGGAAAGGATCAAAAGGCGCATGAACCACACCTTCTTTTACAGAGGTAGTGCCAGAAACCTCAATGGTGTCACCTGTTTTAACTGCTCTGGCATATCCTATGGTCTCTTCCCAAGGTGCACCTGAAAAGTAGCGTTGAATCATCGACATCTTAATTTAAACAATAGTGCAAAGATACACAATTTGCGACATCATTTATCCGCCTTATAGCTTGTCAACAACCTTGAAAACTGAGGCAAATCAAGTACCGCCAGATCAACATCACAATTTAATATTTTGTTTTTTCCACAAAAGACCATTTTCATTCCGAGTGTTCGACCAAACTCCATGTCAGATTGACTATCACCTATTATAATGGACTTTTCAAATTCAATTGTCTTAAAGTCGTTTTTTGCCTGAAAAGCCATGCCAGGCCCAGGTTTGCGGCAACTACAATCATCACTTTCCAGGTGGGGGCAGTAATAAATTGCATCAATTTTACCGTGTGCGTTTTCTACCTCTTCCATTAAATATTGATGAATCCATGACAGATTTAACTCCGTCATTAATCCTTTTCCGATACCTTGCTGATTGGTTACAATAACAATGGTCGAAAACCAATCTTTGAGATCAAATAACGCCTCTAATACCCCCGGAAGAAATTCAAATTCATTTAAAGCTTTGACATAATCATTCTCTAATTTTTGATTAATTACACCATCTCTATCCAAAAAAAGGGTCCAATCGGGATTAATATCGGCCAAAAAATGTTTATTCCTTTGTCTCATGATATTGGTAAAAGTATAAAAAAAATGCCATTTAGGCCATTAAGGTTTGTGAGATTTTAGATTTCAATATATTTCACTGTCTTATCGTTATTCTATCAAAATCAGTATATTTACACATCTTCGATTTTAAACCAACTTCAAATGAGAAAAAGATTCAGCCAGTCTGCTATTTTTGTATTAATAGCCTTTTTTACGGTCCTTATTTCCTGTAGCAAAAAGAAAAAAAACACAGACGATCTACCGTTGGGTTGGACGGGGGTTAATATTGAAAATTATGTATCAGAATATAGTCCATTAAGAATATCAACATCAGACCCAATAATGGTTAGGTTTGCCAAAATACCTGACCAATTGGTGGCCTCCGCTGACAACGAACTCCCTTCAGGCATAGCCAGGATGGACCCTGTAGTTGCAGGAAAGTGGGTTTGGCAGGATGCACTAACCCTGATTTTTAAACCCGATCAGATTTTGTCTTCAAACCAGAGATATGAAGTCACCTTTGACCTACAAAAGATATTTAAGAATGTCCCGGAAAAAGAAGCTTTGCCTGTTCTTGCCATCGCAACAATTGAACAGCAGCTTACACTATCGCATGAAGGTCTGGAGTACTTAGCAGACGATAGCGGAAATGCCATAATTCAGGTCAAGGGATGGGTAAATTGCCTGGATAATGCAGATAATGCAGCCATTGAGAAATCAATTGAAGTATTTCAAGAAGGAAACAAAGGACTCTCGCTCAGATGGGAACACCTTTCAGGTAAAGAGCATAGCTTTTACATAAGTGGAATTAAGAGATCCGAAAAAGAATCCATACTTGAAATAAAATACGATGCTACAAGCATTGATAATGATTTCAAAGGAAGTAAACAACTGAAAGTAGTTGGTCTAAATGAATTTGTTTTTCTTGAAAGCAAGGTTAACAGAAATGGTTCTAAGACCATTGACTTAATCTTCTCTGACCCCCTGGACGAGAACCAGGAAAAAAAAGGATTGATTTCTGTTGTTGATTGGGATGAGGAAGTAGCAATTGACATCAATGGGAACAGACTGACCATCTATCTTGAACAATATCCGGGTACTGACTTAAAAATGGAAGTAGCATCAGGACTTAAGAATAAGAGTGGCAAAATTTTGGGACAATCGTTGTCTTCCGGGTTTTCATTTCTGCCTGCAAAACCTGAGGTAAAAGCATTGAGAAAAGGAGTTATTATGCCGGAAACAGAGCAAGTCTGGTTTCCGTTCCAAGCCATTAATTTGAAATCCGTTGAAATTGAAATTACTAAAATTTACCAATCCAATGTGCTACAGTTTTTGCAATACAATGCACTGGATCAACATTATGATTTAAACCCTGTTGGAAAAGTTATGTTCACAGGCAAGGTAGATCTCACTAAAATTTCTCCTGCAAATAATGAAGAAAAATGGCAGAAATACACTTTAGACCTAAGTAGAATGGTAACCGTAGATCCCGGTTCTATCTATAATATTGAAATTCGTTTTAGTAAAGATGATGTACTCAAACTGGAATGTGAAGCACCCAATAATGAAGGAGAATACGGAGATACCTATTATGATGATGGCTACTATGATGAAAGCAATCCATGTAGACCTTACTACTATTATGGAGAACATTTTATCAGAACCAATCTATTTTCAACCAACATCGGCTTGCTGGCAAAGGGCAGCAGAGATGAAAAATCATGGACACTTTTTGCCAATCATCTTACAACATCTGAAGGTTTAAGCGGAACAGAAATTACCCTGTTTGATTTTCAAAAACAGGAAGTAGGTAAAGGAGTAACAGATGCCAATGGATTGCTCAATGTTGAATGCAAAGATGCACCCAGTTTTGCGATGGCAAAAAAAGACGGCAAATATGGATACTTAAGTTTATTGGAACATTTTGCCAATTCACTCAGTGATTTTGACATCAATGGCAAAGAATTGAAAGATGGTCTCGATGCTTTTATTTATGGTGAACGAGGTGTATATCGGCCAGGTGATACTATGTTTGTAAGTGTTATGTTATTTCAACACAACAAAAAAGAGGGACCCAGCTTAGATGCTCAATTACCAATTAAAATCCAGATGGAGGATAGCAGGGGGAAAATTCAGTTTGAAAGAAACCTAACAGAAAACATTGACCATTTGTACCATTGTAAAATACCTACCTCTGCCAGCAGCCCAACCGGTAACTGGAAATGGATGGTTACTGTGGGCGGTGAAACCTTTTATAAGTCAGTAAAAGTAGAAACAGTAAAACCCAACAGACTAAAAATCAGATATAAAAACCTACCCGACGTCATTAAGCTCTATCAGGAACCTACCCTTGCCTTTGAATCGACCTGGCTCCATGGTGCATCAGCAGAAGGACTTAAATCAGAGGTGGAGGTCACCTGGAATGACCGAATTCAGACCTTTAAAAATTTTACAAATTATCGTTTTGAAGATCCTGCCAGAGGGTCCGATTATTATCCGGAAAAAATGTTTTCTTCAAGCCTAGACCAAACCGGGAGTGGAACTTATCAGTTAAAACAAAATCCATCATTTCTGCCGGCCTCAGGACTGAAAGTGGGAATTAAAACGAAAGTATTTGAAAAATCAGGAAATTTCAGTGAAGATTATACTTCTGCTGATGTACACCCTTATACTTCATACGTAGGAATTAAAATTCCCGAATCTGAATGGGGAGGTCATTATCTAAAATCAGGCATACCCCAGAAAATTTCAATGGTTGTTGTAGATGCAGATGGCAAACCTGTTGCCAACAGAGACATTAGCATTGGTCTTTACTCTGCTGAATGGAACTGGTGGTATAATGAGTCCAATTACAACCTTTTAAAATTTAATTCTTCAGATCATACAGGGTCTATTAAAACAGCCAAAATCAAGACCAACAGCAAAGGCATGGCAGAATGGAGTGATGTTTATGAAGATTATGGCAACTACCTTATCAGAGTGTGTGATGATGTATCCGGCCATTGCACAGGAGGTCTGTTTTATACAAGTAAATGGGGAAATCCTCCGAGTCATGGGGAAGCTGCACAGATTATTAAATTGAGCGCAGACAAAGAAAGTTATAACACAGGAGAGAAAATAAAACTAAGGATTCCCAGCAATGAAAACTCAAAAATTTTATTGAGTATTGAACAAGGAAATCAAATAATCTCTACCCAATTGGTAAATGGTAAAGCGAAGGAAACGGTTGTAGATGTGGCAGTGTCTCCGGCAATGGCTCCTAATATATTTTTACACGTAAGTCTGGTACAACCCTATGCCAATACGGCCAACGGGTTACCTTTGAGGATGTACGGGGTCTTGCCAATAAAAGTAACGGACCCTGCTCGTACTTTAAATCCTGTAATAGAAGCCCCTTCAACACTAAAACCTGATGAGACCTTCACTTTAAAGGTGAGAGAACAAAACAATAGACCAATGGCCTATACCATTGCAGTAGTTGATGAAGGACTTCTCGACCTCACCCGTTTTAAAACCCCAAATCCAACGGATCATTTTTTTGCAAAACTTGCCCTTGGCATTGACACCTGGGATATGTATGATAAAGTAATGAACCCATATGGACAGGAGTTTGAGAACTTGTTTACTGTTGGGGGGGATGCTGATAACCTCAATCTCAATTCAGTTAAAAAGGCTAATCGTTTTGTGCCGACCGTAAAATTTTTGGGTCCATTTGAAAGTAAAGGTGGGTTAGCCACTCACAATCTTAAAATTGATAAATATGTAGGTTCAGTAAGAATCATGGTTATTGCCAGAAACAAAGATGCATTTGGCATGGCTGAGGCCACTCGTCAAGTCAAAAAAGATTTGATGGTTCAGACTACTCTACCCCGCATTCTGGCACCAGGTGATGAATTTGATTTAGGTGCCAATGTTTTTGCCATGGTAAAAAACCTGGGTAAGATCAATGTAAGTCTTGAAGCAGATAAGACCTATTTTTCTGCAGGCAATGCTACTAATGTGTTGACATTTGAAAAAGAAGGGGACCTGCTTAGCCAATTTGGTGTAAAAACAGGAAATTCTGTAGGAATAGCAAAGATCGGAGCAAAAGTTACAAGTGCGCGAATGTCGACCAAAGATATCACAGAGATTGAAATAAGAAATCCTAATCTAGCTGAAATCAGGGTTAGAGAATTTAAAATCGAAGCTGGACAAAAAGTCAATTTACCTTTGGATTTGTTTGGGACGAAAGGCAGTCATACCACACAACTTGAAATCTCAAACATGCCTTCATTAAATCTGAATTCAAGGTTGCAATATTTAATAACGTATCCTTATGGTTGCATTGAACAGACTACTTCTGCGGCCTTTCCACAATTGTACGTTGGGGACATAATTCATCTTTCTCCTGGAAGACAAAAAGAGGTTAATCAAAATATTACAAAGGCAATTCAACGAATAACAGGATTTCAAACAGCCTCTGGAGGATTTGCTTATTGGCCGGGAAACAATACTTCAGAAGATTGGGCAAGCTCATACGCAGGTCATTTTTTAATAGAGGCCAAAGCACAGAATTATTTTGTTCCTGAAAAATTATTGATCAAATGGTATGCTTACCAAAAAAATCAAGCCAATAAATACAATACAAATATAGATATTGACCATACTGCTCAAGCCTACCGCCTCTATACCCTGGCAAAATATGGCAAACCAGAATCGGGAGCAATGAATCGATTGCGACAAGTAAAAAACCTGACTGCTCCTGCCGGCAATACACTTGCTGCCGCTTTTGCAATTTCGGGTAAGAAACAGGTAGCCTCAGAATTGCTTGTAAAAGTGGCTAAACTGAATGTTACAAATTCAAAAGAAGACTATAATTACTATACCTATGGATCACCAATGCGGGATATGGCTTTAAAAGCTGAAGCTCAAATGCAAGCTGGACAGACAAGCCAGGCGTTAAATACAATCAAGGCCATTGTTCAGGAACTCAATAGCAGCGGTTGGCATAATACACAGGCAATAAGTCATGCCCTTTTGGTAGTAGAAAAATTTTACAAGGGAGCAGATAGAAAAGGACTAATTGCCAATTTGACCTATAATGGAAAAACATTGCCCCCCATCAATACCAATAAAAGCATTGCTGTTGCCGAAATTGCCATCAATGAATCAAGCAACCAGCAAACGATAACCCTTAGCAATGGGACCAAAGGACCCATTTATGTAAAAACCATCATCAAAGGTATTCCAGGAATGCAACAGTCTTTACCTGCAAGTTCCAAAAACGTACAATTGAATGTTTCTTATGTTGACATTGGTGGCAGACCCATTGATGCTTACAATCTCACCCAAGGTCAAAGTTTTATTGCGAAAATTAAAGCAACCAACCCTGGAACATTTGGGTCAAGATTGGAAAATATGGCACTCACCTTTCAACTACCTGCAGGCTGGGAAGTTAGCAATGAACGCCTAAATGGAATAAATTCCGGAAGCACCAATTATGAATACCAGGATATCAGAGATGACAAGGTGATAACATTTTTTGATCTTTATAAAGGTAGTACTATTACCATTGATATTCCATTGATTGCCACTTATTCCGGAGTATTTTATCAAGCTCCGGTAACCATCGAAGCGATGTACAATAATGAGGTTTATGCCAGGATGCCTTCAGGCAGGGTTAAGATTGTAAAATCGAAAGACAGTAATGACACTAAGCTTCAATAAGTCAATCTTTTGAATTGAAACTTCTTTCTGCTTTTATATCAATTGGAATTTTGTTATTCGGTTTTATTAAATACAATCCCGATTACCTTTTTCAACACCCTTTGAGCACAGCTGTTTATGACAATGATCAGCAATTAATGGGGGCCCGGATAGCAAAAGATGGTCAGTGGCGATTTGGTAAGTCAAAAGAGGTGCCGTTAAAATTTGTAACCGCGTTACTTACCTATGAAGACCAGCGGTTTTATCAACATCCCGGCATAGATGCCAGGTCATTGTTGGCGTCTGTGCTGAGTCAGTTCAGTAACAACGCTGTCAAAAGAGGCGGGAGTACCATTTCAATGCAGGTTATGCGGATGGGTTTGAACAACCAAAAGCGAAATTTATGGTCAAAGCTTGAAGAAATGGGGGGTGCTATATTCCTGGAATTGAGCCATAGCAAGGAGGAAATTTTACAATATTATTTGACTAATGCTCCGTTTGGTGGAAATGTGGTGGGAATAGAAGCAGCTTGTTGGAGGTATTTTAGCAAATCAGCTGATGATTTAAGTTGGGCTGAGGCAGCAATGTTGGCTGTTTTACCCAACCAGCCAAGCATGATTCACATTAGTAAAAACCGAAGTGTTTTACTGGACAAAAGGAATAAGTTGTTGTTGCGTTTACATGCAAAAGAAATACTTGACACAGTTACTTATCAGTTAAGTGTTGAGGAAGTCCTTCCTGAAAAGCCCATATCATTACCCAGCTTTGCCAACCATCTGGTAGACCACCTTACATTTTCAAAAAACAAATCGGGCATCCAACTCACATCTCTTTCTGGAAATGTTCAAAAATTCTGCACCGAAATTGCTCAAAAGTACAATGATATCTATAGGGAAGACCAAATAGATCATCTTGCAATTCTGGTACTCGATAATGAAAAAGGCAACATAGTTGCCTACGTGGGAAATGCCCCAGAAAGCCCAATTGATATGATCATGGCTAAAAGAAGTTCGGGTAGTATTTTAAAACCATTGCTTTATATGTCGATGCTGGACGAAGGTCAAATTACCCCATGGTCTTTGGTGGCTGATATTCCAATAGCCATTAATGGATATACCCCCAGCAATTTTGATCGCACCCACAGAGGAGCGGTACCTGCAGATGAGGCACTGCAAAGATCATTAAATATACCTTTTGTACTTTTACTTCGAAAATTTGGAATTGCCCGATTTCTGGATCGTTTACACAAATGTGGAATTTCTACATTAAATAAAAATGCTGAACATTACGGACTCTCTCTGATTCTGGGTGGTGGAGAAGTGAGTCTATGGGAAATATGCAGTACTTATAGCGCTATGTCACGGATCTTAAGCGAGTACCCAGGTAACAATGGAAAATACAGAATTCATCCATATCAAACCCCATTGTTGTCTAATGAAAAATGGGAATTTCAGTCCATGCCTTTGCAAGCCTCACCTGCATTGTTTTCTGCATCAGCTGTCCATTCAATGGTTTCATCTCTTCAAAATTTAGGTAGGCCGGATGAAGAAGGCAGATGGGAGGAGTTTAGCTCTCACCGACCATTAGCATGGAAAACAGGTACCTCATTTGGACACAGGGATGCATGGGCAATTGGGTTTGACAAAAAATACACCATCGGAGTCTGGGTGGGCAATGCTAATGGAAGAGCACGGAGTAACCTTACCGGGATTCACAGAGCAGCGCCAGTTATGTTTGAAGTGTTTAACCAGCTTCCTGAACCTGCCTGGTTTGATACGCCATGGGATGATCTGAGACCAGCAGAAATTTGCACTTCCTCGGGTTATTTAGCAGGCAAAGACTGCACTTCATCGGAAACCAGGTATTTGGGCATATCAGCTCTGGACGCAGGAATTTGTCCATTTCACCAAAGACTGACTATAACCAAATCTACAGGAAAACGAGTGCTGAAAGAATGCCAGACAGGTGAAGAAACCCTGGAAGCCGTCTACTTTGTTTTACCCCCAGAACAAGAATTGTATTACGCCAAATCTCACAGCGACTTCAAAACCATTCCTGTCATGGATGAGAATTGCCTGGAAGAAGGATTTTCATCCAACAATACTTCTTTTTCATTGATTTATCCATCCGAAAACACAAAGATATTCACACCCAAAGACCTGAGCGGTACGCTGCAATCTGTTGTTTTTAAGGCTAACCATTATGATAGAAAAGCTAAAATATTTTGGTACCTGGATGGACAGTTTTTAGGCCATACCATAGAATTTCACACTTTTGCTGTCAAAACAATAGCCGGCAAACACAGGCTGACTTTAACGGATGAATCCGGAAAAGAAATTACACGTAAATTTGAGCTCATAACCAAATAATTTGTCCGCTATGGTGGTGTTCTGAATACGAATAAGGCCCGTTGATCGTTAATTTCTTACATTTGCACTTAAATCAACATAGCTGGATTTCATGACCCATAATCACCACGCCCCTGTTTTTAAACGTCTTTTAAATTTATCACTAATCTATTTGAGTAACTCATTTAAGTTATCGTCACTTGTTATTTTGATATGTTTTTCATTTTTCATTTCATGTAAGGAAGAAAAAAAAGATGAATCTAAAAGCAATTTTGCAGTGATTGGTGATGAGATTGTAGATGCGCTCACCATTGCCTTAGACAAAGACCCCCTGAATGACAAACTCAGGTTTAAAAGAGCTGAGAGGCTGTACACTTTAAAAAAATATGATGAATGCATTGAAGATCTTCGGGTAGCCATTACCACCGACTCATTGCAGGCCCCCTATTATCATTTGCTGTCTGATGCATTTTTAGACAACAACCTTTCTTCCAGAGCCTTGCAAGCAATGCAAAAAGCAGGTGCGTTGTTTCCTAATAGGATTCCTACTTTACTCAAACTGTCAGAAACACAGCTTATCTTAGCTCAATATGACGCAGCCATTCTTACCTTAAATGAGATCGTAAGATTAGATGCTCAAAATGCCGAAGCCT
>JAGNSQ010000119.1 GCA_017987975.1 Saprospiraceae bacterium | reverse complement strand
GTGTTGAGCACATTGATATTTTTTAACTTGATTTTACCATTGGCCGTTGAAAAGCAGGAGGGGTCAAAGATGTCTTCTTCAAAAGTGGGCTGGCCTACGTCGGGAATACTAAAAGTGATCATCCGCATTATACCATTAAAATCCTGCATGATAATGGTGTAGGTACCTCCAGTAAGATTGGATATATTGATAAGCTCTGCATCAGAAGCTATACCTGAGTTGATATCCATCGCTCCTCGTCTTAGAATCCAAGTGTAGCCTGGCACACCACCAATGCCATAAAAATTGATGCTGGCATCAGAACCACCGGGTGTGGATGGATTGCAATATTTTTTAACAATCGTAAAATCGTTGGGTAAAACATTTATTTCACAAGGTGTGAATTTAAGTGTTTCCTGACCAAACTCGCTGGCTACTTCAAAATCAACGTTGGTAGCTATGGTAATTGGCGAAACATCACCGGGTACGCCGATGATGGTAAAGCACACTTGAAAAAGTTCACAGCCGGGAGCCAGATCTACCGCGGGTGTGGCAGACCATATAAATGAAATATTTCCGTTGTTGTTATTGTTGAATTCAGATGCGGTCAGGCCGGTCAGACATGATCCGGTGACTACAGGATTATTGGTATAACTTAGAACAGAGGGGTCATAAGAGATGACAAACTGAATGGCGTTGAGCTGGGCAATGGCTTCAGAAGCCGTAAATGTAATACAACGCGTTTGGCCTGGTGCACCGTCGTTACAACCAATGTCAATATTCAGTGTCTGATTCTGAGATAGCAGCTCCTGAAAGGGGGTCAGGAGGGCAAGCAGACAGAATAGCAGTACCCTTATGTTCATGGAAAGAGGATTTTTCATTCAAAATAAAACGCAAAAATATGGAATATTCCCTTAATATGAACCTGGTTTTCCCGGATTTAACATCCATGGTTACCCTAAATAGAAAAGCAGGTCGACTTTAAACAACGGAAATTCAACATAAAAATTGCAGAAGAGACCATAATTAAGAGTAAATTTTGTCATACCTTGCTGCTGCCCGATCAAATTTTTTTTAACAATCTTTACTCTGATTGGAATCATAGGAAGAATGACCAAAATCATAAAAAATTATCAGCCACCTACCCAGTTAAGGGAGGTGGCTGAACAATCACCCCTATGATTGGTTTATTGATCTTTATGGCAGACTAAAGCACTACAGCCTGCAATTGGTGGGTGTTTTTTAATGTTTCTTTGTATTGATCCGCTTCTTCTTTTGATCCAAATGAAGCTGAGATTACCCGGTATAAAACCTTTCCTTGACGCTCCTCTTTTTTAACAGAAACTTGCTGATTAAGTAGTTTTGACCAGGATTCAGATTGTTTTTTAGCATTTGACTCATGGGTAAAGGCACCCAGTTGAACCAGAAACTGGCTTGAAATGACCTCTTCCTTTTTTTCAACTTTCGTGTCGGGCGCTGATGCGGTAAATGCCATAGAAGGAGAAGTATTTACTTTGTGAACGATGGGTTGCTGGATGTTTTTTTCCAAAACCCCGATGAGTAAATTCTTCATCTTTTTAGGTCCCAATGTTTCCTCTTTTCTTTCGACCATAACTCCCTCGGTATTAAACACCAGGACGGTGGGTAAAAAGCGGATGTCGAATCTGCTTTTCATTTCAAAGCCCTCCATATCATCGATGTTGACCCTGAGGGTGATAAAATCTTTTTGAAGAATGCTCAACACCTCGGTGTCTTTAAAAGTATTTTCATCCATCCATTGGCAGGGATTACACCAGGGAGCATAAAAATCGACAAATAAAAATTTGCCATGATCTCGGGCTTCTTGTTGGGCTTTTTCAAATGCACCCCGTTCGAGGCCAGGACCGGCTACTACCACTGAAAGGCACGAAAACAAGACCAGCAACAACATCCATATTCTAGCCATGGTACTCCGATTTTGTGAAATAAATGGTTGATAAATTAAATTATTTTGTAATATGTAATTACGATGATTCATAGACAATAATAATGCCAAAATGAAGAACGGAATATAACATAAAATATATTTATATATTTATATTATTGATTAACTGGCATTTAAACAATATAAATGATCGTAATTTATTTAAACTTGACTGTTAAGTGATAAGTAGATTGGAGCGATATACCATTGATACAATAATGGAATGAAAGGTAAAATGAAGCAGGAGTAGAAATGATCGTGGTCATGTAAAAAATGTATATTTGCAGCCGAAACCAAGACACCAAATGACAAAAATGAGGGCAGCCATTACCGGCGTAGCAGGATATGTTCCCGAAGACATACTCACCAATGATGATCTGGCAAAGATGGTAGATACATCGGATGAGTGGATAACGACACGTACAGGTATCAAACAGCGCCACATTTTGCGTACCCCCGGCAAGGCTACCAGCGACATGGGATATGAGATCGTGACCCGCCTCCTTGAAAAAACGGGAACCCAGCCGGAAGAAATTGAACTGCTCATCTGCGCTACTGTAACGGGCGACATGAAGTTTCCGGACACCGCCAATACCATTTTAGAAAAAGTTGGTGCGAGGAATGCCTTTGGTTTTGACATCAATGCAGCATGTTCTGGCTTTCTTTATGCCCTAACTACTGCTTCCAAGTTTATTGAAACAGGTACTTATAAAAAAGTAATTGTAGTGGGTGTGGATATGATGTCATCTATTGTAGACTATACTGACCGCACCACGTGTGTCATCTTTGGAGACGGTGGAGGGGGTGTACTTTTAGAGCCCAATGAAGAAGACCTGGGTGTGATGGACAGCATCCTGAAAGCAGATGGAGCCGGTCGTCAATACCTTCACCTCAAAGCGGGTGGGTCTTTGATGCAGACCACAGAAGAAACAGTAAAGCAGCGACTACACTATGCTTACCAGGATGGCAAGCCAGTGTTCAAAGCAGCGGTCACCGGAATGACCTCCACCATAAGAGAGATTATGGAAAGAAACAATCTCGACAATGATAAAATAGACTGGCTGGTGCCACACCAGGCCAATATGCGCATCATCAACTCCGTATCAGAAATGCTCGATTTTCCGATCGAAAAAGTAATGATCAACATCCAATATTATGGCAATACTACGGCAGGCACCCTTCCCCTTTGTCTGGCAGATTACGAAAGTAAGCTCAAAAAGGGTGACGACGTAATACTCACCGCCTTTGGAGGAGGGTTTACCTGGGGTACCGTATACCTCAAGTGGGCCTACAATTCCAAAGCTTAAACATCTGATTTACAAATACATTGGCATTAACATTGGCACAAGTGCCAACAATTGCTTATTTTCGCCCCGTTTTTCAAAAAAATAACAAAAAAATGGCATCAACTGCAGACATCAGAAACGGATTGTGCATGAGTTTCAACAACGACATTTATACGGTTGTAGAATTTCAGCATGTTAAACCCGGAAAAGGAGCGGCCTTTGTACGCACCAAACTCAAATCACTCACTACCGGAAGAGTGGTAGACAATACCTTCCCCTCTGGTCACAAGATCGACGATGTAAGGGTAGAAAGAAGAAAGTACCAATTCCTTTATAAAGATGAAAATGGCTATCATTTTATGGACAATGAGAGTTACGACCAGGTTGAACTCAAAGAAGCCTTCCTTGACAGACCTGAGTTTTTAAAAGAAGGTGCTGAGATTGAAATTCTTTTCCATGCAGAAAAAGAGATTCCCCTCACCTCAGAAATGGCAGCCCACGTAGTTTTGGAAGTCACCTATGCCGAACCGGGTGTAAGAGGCGATACAGCTACCAATGTTACCAAATCTGCTACCCTGGAGACCGGTGCCGAAATCAAAGTGCCCATATTTATCAACCAGGGAGACAAAATCAAGATTGATACCCGTACAGGGGATTACCTTGAAAGAATGAAATAAGGAATTATACAGAATATTATTTCAATATTGAAGAATAATCGAAATAATTTTTTTATGATAAAAACCAGTTTGCGAAAGTTCGTCAAGTTTATAATTTGTCCTATCTTTCGCAAACTGATCTAATAACCTAAAAACAAAAGAGCATGACCTTTAAAGAAATTCAGGACCTGATCAAATTGATTGATAAATCCAATTTGAGTGAGTTTAGTTTCAAAACCGAAACGTATGAAGTAAAAATCAAAGGCCCCAGGTCTTATGCACCCACCATGGTGACAACTGCCATGCCGTCGATGCCTATTGCAATGCCGTCACAGCCTCCTGTTGCCGCAGCATCAACTTCAACACAGGAAGGTCCAAAGGCTGAGGATGCAGCACCAAAAGCAAGTGCAGATAAATTGATTGAAATTAAAAGTCCGATGGTAGGTACCTTTTACCGCTCTTCGGCTCCAGATAAGCCCGCTTTTGTCTCTGTAGGAGATACCGTTCAAAAAGGCAGCGTAGTTTGCATCATAGAGGCCATGAAACTTTTCAACGAAATTGAAAGTGAATTTGCCGGTAAGATTGTAAAAGTTTTAGTAGAAGATGCATCACCGGTAGAATACGATCAAGTTCTGTTCTTAGTTGAACCTTGATTTTATTTCCACAAAAATTTGACTCATGTTTAATAAGATATTGATAGCCAATCGCGGTGAAATCGCGTTGAGGGTGATACGTACATGCAAAGAAATGGGCATCAAAACGGTTGCCATTTATTCGACAGCTGATAAAGACAGTCTCCACGTGAGGTTTGCCGATGAGGCTGTATGCATTGGCCCACCTGCATCTGCTGACTCGTACCTCAATATTCCCAAAATTATGGCGGCAGTTGAGATCACCAATTCTGATGCTGTTCACCCTGGATATGGTTTTTTGGCAGAAAACGCCAAGTTTTCAGAAATATGCGCAGAGTATGGTGTTAAATTTATAGGCCCCACCCCTGATCAGATTCGCAAAATGGGCGATAAGATCACCGCCAAAGAAACCATGATCAAGGCAGGAGTTCCCGTGGTACCCGGTTCTGGTGGCTTGCTCAAAGACATCAAAGAAGGCATCAAGATTGCCAATGAAATAGGTTATCCTGTCATCCTCAAAGCCACTGCCGGTGGTGGTGGAAAAGGGATGCGTGTGGTATGGAGCGACGATGAATTTGAAGATGCCTGGAACAAAGCCAGAATGGAAGCAAAGGCCGCCTTTGGTAATGATGGCATCTATGTTGAAAAATTTATCGAAGAGCCAAGACATATAGAATTTCAGATCATTGGCGACCAGATGGGCACCGTGGTCCACCTTTCTGAAAGAGACTGCTCTATTCAAAGACGCCACCAAAAACTGGTCGAAGAAAGTCCATCACCCTTCATGACGCCGGAATTGCGTGAAAAAATGGGCGATGCCGCTGTGTTGGCGGGCAAAGCTATCAATTATGAAGGAGTGGGCACCATCGAATTTCTGGTAGACAAGTACCGCAATTTTTACTTCATGGAAATGAATACCCGAATCCAGGTAGAGCATCCGGTAACCGAGGAAGTTATTGACCACGACCTTATAAAAGAACAAATCAAGGTAGCTGCCGGGATACCGATATCAGGCAAAAACTACTTCCCTACCATGCACGCTATGGAATGCAGGATCAATGCAGAAGACGTGTACAATGGATTCAGGCCTTCACCCGGTAAGGTAACATCCTTCCATACGGCAAAAGGCCATGGGGTAAGAGTGGATACCCACGTTTATGCCGGATATACTGTACCTCCTTACTACGATTCCATGATAGCCAAACTGATTTGTAAGGCTCAAACCCGTGAAGAATGTATCACAAAGATGCAGCGGGCCCTGGATGAGTTTATCATTGAAGGCATTAAAACCACGGTTCCGTTTCACATTCAACTGATGAAGAACGAAGACTTCCGCAGTGGCAATTTCCACACGGGCTTCCTCAATAATTTTGAGATGGATCCTGAGTAAGGTGACCACATATTCATGAAAGGACTGGAGAGATTAATCGCGTACCTGGGTCGCTACAAGCCGGCTCTGGCAGCCAGTATTGTTTCAAATCTCCTGCTTTCAGTGTTTACGGTGGTGAGCATACCCATCATCATTCCTTTTTTTCAACTGCTGTTTGACAGAGTACCCCGCCAGGCTGAAGGCAAGACCGGAATCGAAGCATGGATGAACACTCAATTCATTTCTCTCATCGAAAGTCAGGGTAAAGAAAAGGCGCTGCTATTGGTATGTGCATTTATCATTTTAATTTTCTTTTTCAAAAACCTGTTCCGATACCTGGCGCTTTACTTTATCGCACCAGTGAGAAATGGCATTGTTAGAGATTTGCGACACGACCTGTTTCAACACTTCCTTGCCCTACCCCTCTCCTTTTACAGTGAAGAACGGAAGGGTGACCTCATGAGCAGGGCCAGCCTCGATGTCCAGGAAATTGAATGGTCAATCCTCAATGTGATTGAATCCATTTTTAAAGCACCGATCATCATAGCCGGTTGTTTGATTTTTATGTTTTACATCAGTGCCTCTTTAAGCATCTTTGTTTTTGTCTTACTCATCTTCACCGCCCTCATCATCGGTGGCGTGGGCAGATCGCTTAGGTCATCATCTAGCCAGGTACAGGTAAAACTGGGCAATCTTTCATCTATGATCGAAGAGACCTTATCTGGTTTAAGGATTATCAGAGCTTACAATGCTCAAGAATTTACCCGCAATAAATTTAATGTAGAAAACGAATCGTACTACCGCACCTTAAATAAACTACTTAGAAAAAGAGACATGGCAGCACCTATGTCGGAATTTCTTGGCGTCACAGTAGTAGCGGTTTTGTTGTGGTTTGGCACCTCTTTGGTCATGAAAAATGAAATGAGTCCGGAGACATTTTTTGCCTTCGTATTTGCCTTTTATCAAATCATAGAGCCCAGCAAATATTTTGCCTCGGCCTGGTACAATGTACAAAAAGGCAGGGCAGCCATGGACAGGATTGAGTCCATACTCAAGACAGAGACCCAGGCCACGATCTCAGGCGGCAGCAAAAACATAGCAACTTTCAAAGACAAGATAGAATTTCACAATGTGGTATTCACCTATAACAATGCCGACCAACCTGCTCTCAATGGGGTCAGTTTTACTGTGAATAAGGGAGAAAAAGTAGCTTTGGTTGGTCCTTCCGGAGGTGGTAAAAGTACCTTGATGGACACCCTCATTCGATTCCAGGAAATCACTTCTGGCTCTATCACCATCGATGGTACCGATATTCGGGAATTGGACATTAACGCCATCAGGTCACTCTTTGGTGTGGTTACCCAGGAGGCCATCTTGTTTAATGACACCATAAGTAACAATATTGGTTTTGGAATAGATCGTCCGAGTCCGACTCAAGTGACCGATGCAGCAAAGACGGCTAATGCCTTTGAGTTCATCGATCAGCTACCTGAAAAATTTAATTACAACATTGGTGATAAAGGTGGCAAGCTCAGTGGGGGGCAGAAACAACGACTCACCATAGCAAGAGCTGTCTATAGAAATCCCCCTATCATGATACTCGACGAAGCAACTTCATCGTTAGATTCAGAGTCAGAAAAGATAGTGCAGGATGCCATTGACCACATTATGGAAGACAGGACCTCATTTGTAATTGCGCACCGACTTTCGACCATTAAAAAAGCAGATAAAATCATCGTCATTGTAAAAGGAAAGATTTTGGCCATGGGAAAACACGAATGGTTGTATGAAAACGCTGAGCTGTATCGCAATTTGGTTGACAATCAAAACATGGCCATATGAAATTTATAGCCACTTTATTTGTCTTGTTTTTAACCGCACCCTTTTATAGCCAGTCGACCAAAAGTTTACCCCAAGCAGGCGATACTTATTACAGGTGCACCCACATAGAAAAATCAGAAACCTTTTTGGTGAATCCAAGCGATGTTGGCTACTGGGACTTTGGTTTTTTGAGATCCTATTATACCATCAAAGAAAGTTTTGAAAAGGCAGGTACCGGTAAGTTTAGCAAATCCTTTCCAGGTGCTACCCTCGTTTGGAAAAAAGCCAATGGTACTGAAGAATACCTTTACACCAAAGACGGCGGTTTGTATTCACTTGGAATGGCTATGGAAGTGCCGTATAAAAAATCCCGATGGGAAATCTTGCGTTATGAGCCTGCCAAAAAGATCATGCAAGCCGGCACAAAAAATGGACAGCAATGGACACAGAAGTACACCATGGTGGTGAAAATAGCCAGGGCAGATGTTACGGTGGCTTCTAATTTTATCCCGGCGCAGTACGACAGTCTGCTGCTAGAAGTAGAGTACAGCGAAAATGGAGAATACACCGACGACGGTTATCTGAGCTACGGTCAAAATACCACTGCCATTTCCCGTATTGAATACAACATGAGCCAGTTTCTGAGGACCAAGTCAAAAAAAGGCAATGGCAAATGGCAGAATTATGAAAAATTCAATGGCAATACCCTACCCCCTGCTCTGAGTTCCCTGCTACGATTCCAAAAGTATTCGCGCGTAGAATTTTATTCCCCAGATTATGCTGGCCCTATGGTGGTTTATGAAGTCATCAACAATGGCATTCCCAACGTAGAATACCAAAACAGAGATATTGCCGCCAATGTCATGCACCTCACCCACGATGACAATGGCATCGTAGCTTACCCTAATCCCACCTTTGGTCCGGTGGTGATTGATCTTTTCAATTATCCCTATGACCAGTACAATTTTGAAGTGTACAACATTGTAGGCAAACGCATTTTTTCTAAAAGTTTTAGTCCGAGAGATGGCAGGCAATTAAAGGTAGATCTAAGCCAGCTCAAAAGAGGTACCTACATGTATTCTGTTATTGATGGTACGGGTCGAAAGATAGTGACCAAGAGGGTGAGTTTGATAAGCATATAAATAAGAGAAATTGAGATTGGGGTTTGTGCTCTTGTGAGGCGTGAAGCGCTTAGCGCGGGGCGGAGAGCGCATTGCGTGGGGCGTGGAGCGGAGAGTGCATAGCGTGGGGCGTAGAGCGCATAGCGTGAGGCGTGGAGCGCATAGCGTGAGGCGTGGAGCGCATAGCGCGGGGCGTGGA
>JAGNSQ010000023.1:13838-34501 GCA_017987975.1 Saprospiraceae bacterium | reverse complement strand
CAGTTATATTGAGGGAAATCTAGTTTATTTTGGGAAAAACATGCTTTTAATATCCTGCTCAATTATTCATCTAATCTGAATAATAAATAAGATTGCTTATATCTCATTTGTCTGATCAATCACCTGACTAAGATATTAAAAAAATGACAAAATCCATTAAAAATAATTAAAATCCGCCCTACTCTCTTGATATCAACAAACAAGCCCTAATGCCCTCTTCCTCCAAATCAGCATAATCAGCAATATGGCGCTATGATATTCACCCTACGCCGCAACAAATCATCCATTTTGGATATCACAGTACGGACGCATGGCCATGCGTCCCACCGATTTTTTCTCATCGCAGGGCCCTGCGACGCAACAATTCATCCATTTTTCATATTATAGTACGGATGGACGCATGGCCATGCGTCCCAACGATTCTTTCTCGCCGCAGGGTACTGCGGCGCAACAAATATAAATTTATGAAACACGTACCCCCCTTCTCCACCCTCAACCAAAATGGCACCGAAATCAGCAATACCAGCCTGCTGGGCCAGAAATACATCCTCTTCTTTTACGGACAAGACGACACCCCTACCTGCAACAAACAGGTATTCACCGCCAATGAGGTGGCGGAACAGGCAAAGGCCAAAGGATTTGTTGTATTTGGGGTGAGCCCAGATAAGCCGGCCAAACACAAAAAATTTGTGGATAAATATGGTCTGAAAATCGACCTGCTGGCGGATCCGGAAAAAAAGATGATGTACGACTTTGAGGCGTATGGACCCAAAATATTTATGGGCAAGGAGGTAACGGGCGTTTATCGAAAGGCGTACCTCGTTGATGAAAAAGGCCAAATTCTCAAAGTGATTACGGATGTCACCGCAGCGCAGCAAGGCGAACTCATCTTGCAGGCGCTGGCTGCCCTATAACTTACACCTCTATCTTGAAAGCGCGATTGATGCTGTACACACCACCAATGACAATGGCTGTACCTAACAACAGCAGTGGGGTAATGGCCTCACCCATGGTAAAGTGACTGATAAACAAGGCTACAATCGGATTGATGTATGCGTAGATACTAACCTGCTCGGCAGGCAGGTGTTTGAGGGCATATAAAAAACAACTAAACGCGATCAAACTGCCAAACAGGGTCAGGTAGCCAATGCCGCCCCAAACCCCCGCGGGGATCTCTGCCAATGGGGTGAACTGCCCACCCATCCACAATACCACGCTGAGTACACTGCCACTCAACAACATCTGTAAGCCTATGCTGAAATAGGGATTCACCTGCCGGTCGGCTTGTTTTTTGGTATAGATGGTGCCCAATGCCCAGGTAATGGAACTAAACACGGATAGTAAAAAACCGAATACAAAATTACCCTTTACATCGGCCCCTTGAAGGGATGGAAAAAATACAAGGACCAGCCCAAAAAACGACATCATCATCCCCAACCAGATGGCCATGGATATCTTTTTATCAAAAAACCAAGTGTATAGTACTACGAGCCACAACGGATACGCTGCTCCTACAATAGACCCTAGCCCACCTGGTATAAATTTGACACCCCAGGTACTGAGGGCATTGCTGCACACAAAGTTGAGAAAGGCTAACAAAATGGTGTCGCGCCAAGAGGGAAGGACCAACTTGTCTTTTAATACAAACCAAAGCGAGCTACACAAAACCACCCCCGCAATGATCTGCCTTATGGCCGCCACCTGCAAAGCCGAGACACCCTGCCTAACCGTCCATGCACTGGCCACCCAGGTGGTTCCCCAAAGGATACACACCGCAACCAAACAGGCATAGGCCATAAAATTGGGACGATGCCTTACTTGGGCCAGTTTTTTCAGTTTTTTTCTCAACGACAAACAATAATTCTGTAAAAGTAAACAGAATTTATATTGAAAGAAATTTTATCTCTTAAATTTTAATTTTACAAAATAAAATTTAAAATCAGCCTTCTTTTAGTCCTCTTTCTTTTTATCGGATTTTTAGGTGCTTTGATTGCCTCTCTCCTTCCATTGGTCGTTAATCTTTTGTTTGCTGAACCATTCCGACTCCGCAACCGTTGGACAAGTTGCAAAATCTAGCTTTCATGAAACATTTACTTACTCTTTTTATCTCTTGTTTCTTCCTCTTGACTGCTTCTGCACAGGGCTTCAAAATAAGCTCTTTTCATGCCGACATCCAGCTCTCCAAAGAAGGCAAGATTGAGGTTACTGAAAACATCGATGTTTTTTTCACAGAACAGAAAAGGGGCATCTTCAGAGATATTCCCTACAAGTTTAAAAATACAGGTAAAAAGTATACTACCGACATTTCCAACATTACGGTAGCAGGCCATCCTTTCAAAGTTTCAAAAAAGAATGGCATGAAGTCAATCCGCATTGGTGATCCCGACATCTACCTCACCGGCAACCAGAAATATACCATCCGATATACTGTTGAGGGACCCTTTTTGTCCAGCCCGGAGTACTGTGAATTTTATTGGAATGTTACCGGCAACGACTGGCAGGCTACCATTGAAAAGGCCAGCTTCGCCGTCACCTTGCCCGATAGCCTGGTCATCCGTTACAACAACCTGAGGGTATTCACCGGGGCCAGTGGCGAAAACGGAAAAGATGCCACCATCCGCCAGGAAGGCAGGACCATCAAAGGGGAGACCACGGCTCCGATTTATCCGGGTCAGGGGCTCACCATTGCTGTCAAACTTCCCAAAGATTATGTGCCAGCCAACGCTACCCTCGAGGTAGATACGCCACCACCGCCTCCCAAAGATTTTGGCGACCAATGGCCAATGGCAGCCCTGCCTCTGGGCTTACTGGCTGCCCTACTGGGCTTCTGGAAAAGGATGCGTGGCAGTGACGAAAACAACGATATCGAACCCAAGCCTTATCCCCCTCTCGATCTCACACCTGCAGAAACGGGTGCTTTTTATGACCACATCGTTCACGACCGCGATGTTATTTCTTTGCTGCCTTATTGGGCTGCACAGGGACACATCAAGATGGAAAAAGACAAGGCGGCCGATGAAATGTACTTTACCAAAATCAACGATCTTTCCACAGGCAGACCTCCGTACGAATATACCCTGTTTAACGACCTCTTTAGCTTTAGAACCAGCGTGAGGTTGTCGGATCTGAAAAATGAATTTTACGATACCCACCAAAAAGTGAAATCGCAAATTAAGCAGGAAATCATCGACCTGCAACTGTACGATGACCAATACCGGTATTGGTTTAAGTCATGGAGATTATGGGTACTGTTTTTATTGCTGATGCCGCTGATCGTTGTCTTTTTTTACTTCCAGTTTTGGCTTTCTGCCATCGTTGTCATAGGCATGCTTCTGACCATCATTGTGCTGGGTTCAATAGGCTCCAGTACTTCTGAAAAAGGCAGGAGGGTGAAAGAAGATCTCAGAGCCTTTCACCGCTTTCTTCAAAACGGAGATGCTACGCAGTATCCGGAATTGATTAAAAACGATCCCCAATACTTTGAAAAAGTATATCCCTATGCGGTAGCCTTTAACCTGGATAAAAGTTTTACCCAACGCATCAAACCTTATATGACCATGGCACCGATGTGGTATGGTTATTATGGTGGTTACTACGGTCACGGCCATCATACCATGGAAGATTTCAGCCAGGACTTTAGCCCTAAAGAAATTAGCTCTGCTTTTACTTCTATGCCTGCTTCCTCCGGTGGTGGTGGTGGTGGATTCAGTGGCGGTAGTTCAGGAGGTGGTTTCGGCGGCGGTGGTGGCGGTAGCTGGTAATACTGCTACTGCCTGATCTCAGAAGGAATATTCAGGTCATTGTAAAGGGGTAGGTTGGCGAGGCGGATAAATTCTTCTTCTGAAAAGTTTTTTCGCATCTTGGCTACTTCTGCACAATCAAGTACATGTACCTCTACCCGCCGGTTTTTTTCCTGCGAAGCTTCATCTCTTGAATTGGGAAAAAGCATTTGAAGGTGACCATAACCCACAGGAATCATACGCTCGGCCTCCATACCTTTGTCGATCAACCATTGGTAAACCCTTCCGGCGCGCGACTTAGATAGGTCCATATAGGTCATGACCTGACTGGCAGGAACGCCCGGTGCGTTGACATGCCCCTGGATTTCAAAACAGTAATCGGGATTACGTATCAGCTGTATGCCCATGTTTTCCAGGCCTTCCATAGACTTGGGTAAAAACACATTCTTATTGCCGTAAAACTGGACAGAATGAAATGAAATCGAAGCACCTTTTTTTAAAGGCAACATTTGTAAGGTAACGGTAGGTCTTTCCTTCCTGGTATTGACCATAAGGGTCTTAAGATCTGCAGCGTATCCTTTTACAAAAGTAGTGAGGGTAATTGGCAACAAATCGGGTACCAACATTGTAAAGCTGCCATCTCTTTGTGAAAGGACCGAATCAGCAAAATACTTGTTCTCGCCCTTAATCCATACGGGCTGATTAAGAACACCTTCATTCAGCATGATTTTTCCCTCCAGGGTAGTCAGTGCAAAACGTTTGTAAATTTTTACCTCTACTCTGCGATTGAGGGTTTCTGCCAAATCCACATCCTTGATGTCCAATGGCTTCGTTTTGCCCAGGGCCCTGCCCACGATGGTGGTGGAGTCGATGCCTTTCGATACCAAATAAGTATGAACCCAAGCCATCCTTTTTTCTGAAAGTCGCTGATTGTATTCCCTGCT
The DNA here is from genome assembly GCA_017987975.1 of Saprospiraceae bacterium. Taxonomy (GTDB): domain Bacteria; phylum Bacteroidota; class Bacteroidia; order Chitinophagales; family Saprospiraceae; genus JADKBO01. Next base: position 29,817 of record JAGNSQ010000023.1, on the reverse strand, counting down.
ACCACTCAAACTGGTATGGGCATAGAGTTCAAAGCGTTTGTGTTTAAACCGCTCCAGTGAGTCTAAAACGTGCTGCAACTGCAATACCGATGTATCAGATGATTCATAGGCATTGTGCTCAAATAAAACAGTAACCGTACTTACTGGAAAAAAGGTGTCTCTACCCGACTGAGCAAGCAGTAAGGCGGGCCACAGCAGTATTGCCAGCAGCCCAACCCGCTTGTTTTTCCACCTGATCAATGGGTATAAAATACCTGCCTACTAATGACCTGCTGGCCAGATTTGAGTTGTACAAAATAACTTCCGGCAGGCAGCTGAAGATTATCCAATCTAAATCTTCTGCTATCCAATGGTTTTATCGCTGCTCGTTGGATTCTGCCATTGATGTCGAGGATAGTAAAATCCAACTCTTTGACAGGATCGCAATCAAGGGTGACATCGATAAAACCATTACCCGCAGTGGCTGCAAAGTTCATCACTTTTTGATCAATGTCGCCCACACTTGAAGTTTGATCCAATTCGAGGTTTACTTCTCTTGCATTGATAAAGATGTATTTGCCGCCGGCTACCTTGTTCCAGATGACCATAACCACCTTTGTGTCTTCCAGTTTACCATTGTGTAAAACCAGGTTTTCAAGGGTAGCAGTGGTTTCAAATATTGCGCCCTGTGTGATAGGAGCAGTAGCAACCTTATTGCCAAAAAAACCGGTGGTAAGGCTTTGATCCAACACAGCATGATGGACCGCATTCTGCCCAACTGATTGCTGAAAGGCTACCAGGTTCTTTTTTACGGTGTACATGCCCACATAAAATTCTCCACTTTCAGCAGAGTCATAAAATTCTATTTTAGCTTTGGCTGTAAGGGTATTGGCAGGGTTGACTTTGGCTTCACCACCCATGCCGATGATGGCTCCAAAGAGGGCAAGGTCGTCAACCAGTTGGGCTACTTCATTGACCTTGGCACTAACATTACCTGCTGTAAGGCCGATGTCATCCGTTTCTGTATTCAGGTAAATCAGGGGTTGGCCTACGCCTCCAATGTTGGACGCTATGGCTTTTGAGGTGTTGGTAGCCAATCCTCCCGAGTGGTGTACATTCCACATTATGGCATCTTTGTCTACCAACATAGGTTTTAACTGGGTGGTAAACTGCCAGCCATAACTGCCACAATAGGGGCACCAGTCTGCCGTGCGTTTGGTGATCAGGGTAGTTTGGACATCGGTCACCGTTTGTGCACCTATTCCAAAAGCAGCAAGCAAAAGCAAAAAACCGGGGATAATTCTTTTCATGGGTTTAATTCTGTATCGTAATTAATAAGAAAATGCAAAGGTACTCTGATTTCCCCCTCTTGTCAAGCAGGGTAAATACGGATTGTCGGCTGTTTGACCCTTAAATTACTGAAAACTCCAGGAGCTGCCCTCTTTTCCGTCCTTGACCTGGATCTTGATAGAAGCCAGACCGTCGCGAATTTTATCAGAAGTGGGCCAATCTTTGTTGACCCTGGCTGCCTGCCTGAGGTCAAGGATCAATTCCATCAATCCATTGACCGCTGTGCCCTGGCTATCGCCTTCGGTTTCATCAAGCAGTCCGAAAACATCGGTAATGATGGTGTTAATTACCTGCTTCAACCGGGTCAACACTGCTGTGGAGAGCTGACCCTCGGTACCGGACTCCGACAAAATGTTGATTTTTGTTACCAGTTCAAAAATGGTGCCCAGCGCCTTGGGCGTAGAAAAATCATCGTTCAAATCGGCATAAACGCCATCTAGCAGCGCATTGATTTCTGTGTCAAGGCTACCGGAAGTAGATGTGGATTCCAGTTTTTTCAATTTCTTAAGTGCATCCATCAGTCTGCGGTAGCCCTTTTCTGCTGCCTGTAAGGCATCATCCGTAAGATCGAGGGTCGACCGGTAATGGCATTGCAACATGAAAAATTTTACCGCCATAGGAGAATAGGCCTTGGTAATATGGCTGCTGTCTCCTGTAAATAATTCTGTAGGAGAAATGGTGTTGCCATCACTTTTCGACATTTTTTTACCATTGAGCAACAGCATGTTGGTGTGTAGCCAATAACGGGCCGGTTGGCAGCCACAGGAACCCACATTTTGGGCTATTTCGTTTTCGTGGTGTGGAAACTTAAGGTCGTTGCCACCGCCGTGGATGTCAAATTGCTGCCCCAGGTACTTGGTACTCATGGCCGAACACTCGAGGTGCCAGCCGGGAAAGCCCACAGACCAGGGAGAATTCCATTTCATGATGTGCTCAGGTGATGCCTTCATCCAAATGGCAAAATCGGAAGGGTGGCGCTTCTCGTCCTGATTTTTCAGGGTTCTTGACTCGGCCATCAACTCATCGATAATCCTGCCCGATAGTTTGCCGTATTCACCGGTTTTTTCTGCGAAAGCGAGGGTGTCAAAGTAAACGGAACCATTGGCCTCATAGCCAAAACCGTTGGCGAGAATTTGCTCTACCATTTCTATTTGTTCGGGAATGTGGCCCGTTGCCCTTGGTTCGATGCTGGGTGATAGGGTATTAAAGATTCCCATTATATGGTGAAAGCCCAAAGTATATTTTTGGGCTACCTCCATTGGTTCTAATTGATCGGCTTTGGCTCCCTTCAACATACGGTCTTCACCATCGTCCAGCAAATGGCCTACATCGGTGATGTTGCGCACGTACCTGACCTTAAACCCCAGGTGTTTGAGGTAGCGATAAATGATGTCAAAACTCACAAAAGTGCGGCAATTGCCGAGATGCACGTCATTGTAAACAGTGGGTCCGCAAACGTATATACCAACAAATCCTTCATGCAATGGGGTGAAGACTTCCTTCTCCCTTGTCAAACTATTGTAAACTGTGAGTTGATTGTTCATGGTGCAAAAATAAGGATTTTTGTAAAAAATTTTTATATGATTATTTTATTTTATATATAATATGTTAAATATTAACGTAATTTTACCCATTATTGCCCTGAAGTGAGCCAATTTTATTGGTTTTGTGTCAGGGATGAAATAAAAAATTGTGATTTTATGTGGATTAGGTATTGCTCTTCAGTTATTTTGTTGTTTTTGACCATTTCTTTAAATAGCCAATGTTTGTACAACAAAGCAACTTTGGAGGAAGTTGCTGCTCAGTCAGACATCATTGTTGATGGTAAAATTGTATCTGTGGAGTGTAGGTGGAATCAAAACCATAGCATGATTTACACCCGGTACGGCATAAAAGTTTATTCCCTTTTTAAGGGCTCCGTCACTGACACTGTATTTTTTTATAGCGCCGGAGGTACCGTTGATCTAAGGAAAATAAAGGTTGAACCATCTGTTCATCCTCCTCTTGACAGCTATGGTCTTTTTATGCTGTCATCTGCACCTCTTACCGCTGATTTACCTGCAAAAGCTTTAATAGCAAGTCAGGGTCATCTTTCATGGTATAGCTATAATTATCACAATGGTATGGCTTCCAGTGTTTTTGAAACCTATCCCTTGGTTGAAAAAAAGTTGGACAGGGCGATTGTGGAAATCACAGGAATAAAACCGATAAGAAAACACAGTTTACCAGTGGTCAACACCTATCATACCAACAATTCAAGAGCGATCACTGGCTTCAGCCCGGCTTCCATTACAGCAGGAACTACTTCGGTTTTGACCATCAATGGCAGTGGCTTTGGTTCGGTGGCTGATACCGTGTTTTTTCTATGGGCCAGTAATCCTAATTTTTTGGCCTTTGCGCTACCAGGCCAGGTGGTGAGTTGGTCTCCTACCCAGATCAAGGTGCATGTACCGGATGATGCAGGCACCGGCCCGGTTTATGTAAGTACTTCCACCTCTGCTGGACCTAACCAGAATTCAGCTACCAATGTCAACATCATCAGTGCACAGACCAATGTTGTTTATAACAATGCTGCTTACATAACCCGACATAGCACCCAGACCAATGTTGGAAAAATCAGTTTTCAACTCAACACAGCCTTTAACAATAACAATGATGCCAGACTGTCATTTGCCAGAGCTATGAAAACATGGAGGTGCAACAACAATTTTAACATCGACATCAATCCGGTTACAACCTCAGTGAATGCCATTGCCGATGACAATGTGAATGTGGTAAGATTTTCAAATTTAACAAATCCACTTGGTGTTACTTATACCTATTTCCAAGGCTGTACCATAGGCAGTGTGTTGTACTGGCACACCACCGAGATCGATATGGAATTTGACGATACTTTTAGCAATGCAAGTTGGAATTTCGGACCTGCCAACCCGGCTTTTAATCAATATGATTTTGAATCAGTGGTTCTCCATGAATTGGGCCACGCATTGCTGCTATCTCATGTCATTGATGAAAACAAAATTATGCACCGTTTCATCAACAATGGAGCTGTGAAAAGAAATCCCTCTGCCGATGAGATTGCCGCCGTAGCAGCCGTCAATATAAGATCTACCACCAATACGTTTATGTGTGGTTTTTTTCCTCTGACCCAGGCTGGTAATATTATGGTATCCGGTACAGGCGACAGTGGTACCGGCACATTACGACAAGCAGTTAATGATGTTTGTAATAATGATACCATTCAATTTTCGATACCTACCGCTTCTACCATCACCCTTACAAGTGGTGAGATCGCTATTGGCAGTGACATGAAAATTTTTGGCAACGACATCAATAATTCTATCATCTCCGGCAACAATTCAGGAAGGATATTTAATGTGGCCGCGGGCAAAAGTTTAACCCTCCGGGACATGAAACTCATCAATGGCAATGCCGCCTCCAACGGTGGAGCCATCTACAACCAGGGTACCCTCTTCCTCAAAAATGTGCAATTTCAAAACAATGGCCAGGGATCTACACTGAAAAAAGCGTTCTCTACCGCCGTTGGTGCCTTTGTCAACCTGGAAGGTAATATTCAGTTTAAGATATAGACAGATTTTCCTCTCTTACTGGTGATTTTTTGACTTTGCTCTTTTAAGGGTTTTCACTTATTTTTTCAAACTTTAACATAAAATGCTTTAAATTATGCTTTTATGTATGTAAGTTTGTTTTAATATATAAACACGTCTATATATTAGGTTTATTTTTTTATTACTAAAGTCTCAAAGATCATGAAAAAAAACTACACCCTAATGGGCTTATTGTGCCTGCTTTTGGCCTATCTGCCCACCCAAGCTTCCAACCCTGCACCCACGTGGGCACTGATCTGTCCTGATGATGTAACGGTAGATTGTGACGCAGAGCTCTGGGACCTATCTATTTATGGCAACGCTACCTACCACAACAGCTCGGGCTACCATTCAGCAGGTACTCCGGTTACTACTTACTACCTCAACAGCTGTGGCAGCGGGTACATCACCCGTAAATGGACCCTCGAAGACCCTTATTGGAATCTTCAAAGTTGCACGCAAACCATAACGGTTGGAGCTAATGGCAATTTTAATGGTTCTTCTATCGTATGGCCTGCCATGGTAACCCTCGAAGGCTGCAATCCCAATACCCATCCAGATGTAACGGGAAAACCTACCTGGGTACCCGCAGAATGTTCGATGTTGGGCTACTCCTACTCGGATGCCCTGTATACTGTAACCCCTGATTGCAAAAAGATATTAAGAAAATGGACCGTAATAGACTGGTGCCAGATGCCCACATCCGGTGGATATTACAACCAGGGCAGCTGGACCTTTACACAAACCATTAAAATTGTCAACAGTGTACCACCAGGCTTCAGTTGCATTCCAGACATCACCGTAAGTGCCTTTGATTGCAAATTTGGAAAGGTAGTTGCCAACCCACTGGTCATTGATCCATCCAGTTGTGGAGGCAACTTTGAAATTACCAACAACTCTCCCTATTCCACAGAAAAAAATGCCAATATCTCGGGCACCTATCCGGTAGGTACTACCAAAGTGACCATGACCATCAAATATGGATGTGGGCAGAAAAAAACCTGCCTGGTCAACGTGACCGTTAAAAACGACAAAGCACCCATAGCGGTGTGTGTTAGCAATTTGTCAGTGGCACTGATGGGCATCGATACCGATAATGATGGCGTCAATGATGAAGGCATGGTGCAGCTTTGGGCCAAAGACCTCAACTGGAAAAGCTATTCTACCTGCAACAATTATCCGCTGCGATATTCTTTCTCTACAGACCCCAATGAAATGTCAAAGACCTTTACCTGTGAACACGTGGGTAAGTCAAAAGTGAGGATGTACGTGACCGATTCCAGGGGCAATCAAACCTATTGTGAGGTTGAACTCGACATCCAAAACAATGGAGCCAACATCAAAGATTGTAAGCCCAAACCACCTGTAACAGTAGCCGGCAGATTTTCAGCCAAAGGATGGGTTGGCAATATTTATGGCAAAGGTGTCAAGGGTAGCGAACTAAAACTTTATGACCCAAACAGATTGTACAAGGTCAATATCACATATGACACCACCACTGTAATTACTAAAGACAGTTTCAAAAATCTATCCGGCTATTGGGTGTTTTTTATGGACAAAAAATTGACCATTACCGAAAAAAGAGACACCGTGGCTACCAATGAATTTACCTATTCTACACTTACCGATGATAAAGGGCTTTTTGTATTTGACACGGTGATGCAAAAAAATGCAAGCTATACACTCAAATGCCCTGCTCCTATTGAAATCGAGTTACAAAATATTGACAAAGCAGACCTGGATCTTCTGACCTCTGTTATCTTAGGACAAAAGTCATTTGCTCACAATTGGCAGTACCTGGCTGCAGACCTCAATAAGGATGGCAAGATCAATACAGATGATTTAGCCTTAATGGTTAAATACCTGACGGGAGAAATCGAAAATTTTGTAGATCAGCAATTTTATACCCTGGTGGTCGACGATCATACCAATGCTATGAAATCAGAAATCATGGCTGAACATCCCAACTGGACTTCATTTGATTCAGTGAAAGCCAACATAGAAGGTATCAGCTTCTTGCAAATCCAGTTGGGCGACATCAATCCTGAAAAATTTGCGGGGATTCATAGCCAGGAAGAAATCGAAGCCACCTATAGAAATATAGTTTCTCAAAAAGAGCTGACCCACTCCATTTATCCCAATCCTTTCAATCAATCTTTTGAAGTTGAAATCAACATGGTACAAGGAGGCAAGGTACAATTTGTATTGTATGACGGCATGGGAAAGGTAGTGTTAAACGTGATAGAAGCCAAAGATGAAGGCAAACAAATATTGTCCATCGATGCTGCCAACTTACCACCCTCCATATACGTGTATACGATCGAAACACCAGACGGATTTTTCAGAGGAAAACTGGTAAAAGAAAATAATTAAACAAAAAAAGGGGGCTGAATATCAGCCCCCTTTTTATTAGCAGTGATTATCTTATTACGGTTAAGTCACCCGCATACACCCTTGGGCCACTGCCTGCAATTTCAACTTCAAATACATATACAAAAACACCTGGTACCACTTCTTTACCATTGAACTTGCCATCCCATCCCAAGGATGGCTGATTGGGTTCAAAGTTTTCATTGATAAACATCAAATTACCCCATCGGTCATAGATCTTGAGGTAATTAATGCGTTGCACCTGATCATTGCCATACAAGGTAAAACCTCCATTGGAACCATCGTTGGTTTCAATGACATTGGGAATGTTGACAATTTCTTGTTTTGTAATCAACAACCTCACTGTGGCAACTGCCTTACATCCATAAATATCCACCACCTCTATGGTATAGGTAGCATCTTCCGGAACCGTAACCACAGGATTGAGACAATCTGTACAACTCAGGTTAGTGGTAGGTGTCCATGTGATGGATTGAATTTCACCCGCTGGAATATTTAGAATTGTATTGAGCCTTACGGTATCTCCTTCCTGAACAAAAATAGTCAGCGGAAGAGCAATGTCTATTTCATTCTCAAAAACTTCAACCATTGCTGTATCTTCATTGGTGCAGCCATTGGAATTGTCTTTCAAAATCAAATAGTAGGTACCCGGTTCTGTCACTTCTATCTTTCCGGGAGCCGTCGAAAGATTTTTCCGGTTTTTATCCTGCCATAAATATTCTATCGTTGAACCCACTTGCGAACCTTCAGAACTGATAAAGGTAGAACTGGTCACACAGTCAAGCGTATCCTCTACCAATAAGTTGATAATCGGATATTCGATCAGTGAGGTGATTGGAAGATTAGACTCACTCCAACAACCCGACAAGGTATCTATGGCAATTAATGAAAAATTACCTGTGGTGCTGATATCTACTGTTTTATTATTAGACAAGAGATTGCCATCTACCCTCCAGGTGTAAGATACATCTGCTTCGTTGTCATTATAAAGGGTAATGGTTTTGATCACACAATCAAAGACAAGGGTTGGGCGGGCATAGATAACACTAGAAGGCTCTTTGGTGTCTTTCAAAACTTCAACCAAAATTTTAGCAGAACTACAACCTGTCAAGGTATTATAAGCCCTAAAATAATACTTTCCTTCTTCTGTCACATTTAAGGTCAAACCTTCTCCAATAACAACACCTACTTCGGTTGACCATTCATACTTCAAGTTGTTGCCGATGGCAGTTGCCTCAAGTAAAACTTCATCGATCTCACAAGTAAGGTCCTGACCTCGAATAACCGACACTACCGGTAGATCATCATCAATGGTTACCAAAACGGAATCTATTGCTTCACATCCATCCGGATAAATTCCCTTGAAATAATACCAACCGGCTTCACCTGCGACCAGGGTATTGGCCGAAGTAACCACATTGCCGTTCAATAGCCACTGATAAACTCCATTGGGCGATCCAGTACCCGACAACAAAATGGAGTTTTGAGTGCAAGACAATTCACCACCGGCACCTGCATCCACTGTTTGAGTACATTCACTACAAGTAGCCGGGATGGTAAGTGTTACCTGCTGTTTACAATTTGGACTGTTGGCGTAATACACCAGGAATGTATTTTCTCCATTGGCAATCTGGAAGGGTCCCAGGGAAATTTTATTACCCACAAATCCGTCTACACCGCCCAATTGATCTATTTTCCATTGGGTGTTGTTACCTGTTACCAATAAATCAAATGTAAACACATCGTCTGCATCAGTGTTGTTAGTGCCGTTGTTGTTACACTGGATATTGCTAACCACTGCATTGATTTCACACGGACCAGAACACGGTGCTAATAATGGTGTGTTCACCACAGCCATACAAATGCCATTGCCTTTGTCAGTAATTGTAATCACATGTACCAGGTTGTCAGCCGGGAAATTCAGAATCAGGTTTTGCCCATAAACACCATCAGTTGATTTACCATCCACTACAGCTGTATATCCACTACCACCATTAGAAGCGTTGGCAATGACGGTCACAGTATAGGTATCATCCGAAACATCACTTGTAGTTCCTCCATTGTTACAATCATAACTTAACACTGTAGCATTAATTGCACAAGGTAGAGAACATGGAAGCAATAAATCTGTTTGTATCATACCCTTACATTCTGTACTTACCACATCTGTTACATTGATGTTGTGGGCTTTGCTGTCAGCAGGTAAGGTAATAATGAGTGGCTGGCCATATTTTCCATTATAGTTATTACCTTCTACCGTCAAAATATAATCTGCTGAATTACCCCCATTAACCAATGTAGTAATCACAGTTATGGTGTAAACATCGTCATTTGAATTGTTAGTAGTACCATTGTCACTGCAATCATAATCTACAATTTCCACTTCCACCTCACATGGACCAGAACAAGGTTCCAGTACATCCAGATCCAAAGTAGTACTGCATGCGCTATTGCCACTATCAGTAATGTTGAGCACTTCAGTTTGACCCAAAGCCGGAATGTTAAATGTAAGTGTGGTATTGTAGGTTCCACTAATTGTTGCGCCCGCAGAGGTCCTCACTGTGTAACCAGTGCTGGTTCCGCCATTGATGATGGAAGCTTTAATTTTTACTTCGTAATAATCATCCAGTGGGCTTGGACTTCCACCCGGATTGACGCAGTTGACAGATTCTACAATGGCATTCAATATACATTGGTCTGAACAATTGTTGAGTGGGCCAATGTCTTCACTATCGGCGCACTGCACATCCTCCGCATCCTGAGCCCTTACAGTAGCCAACAGGTTGGTGGCAGCAATATTGATGCTATAAGTGATACCATACATGTAGTTGCCCTTTGGCACATTGTCAACAAACAAAATATACATGTTGGTTGTTGAACCATTGAGCGCCGTTGCCCTGAATGACATCTCATAAAAATCATCATTCGGATCCGATGGTGTATTGTTGCCATTACAGTTGAGGCTGATGATTTCAAGACTTGCTACACAATCTGTGGAGCAAGAATTGAGAGGACCAATGATCCGACTGGCTGTACATGACCTGTCTGTGTCGGTCAGTGTAAAGGTAATCGTGGCACCATTGGCCGGTAAATCAAAGGTATAGTTGGTATTATAATTGTATTGATTACTAAATCCATTGCTACCTGTCAATGTAAAACTTCCGGTTACATTGAGGTTGTTGCCTACCAGCAATGTTATGTGATACACATCATCACTGGCATCTGATAAGGTGCCCTTGTTGTCGCATACCGCAGAGAAGGTCTGAATCTGGATGAGCAATCCTGCATCAATGGCAAATGGTTGTTGGCTTTTACATAAAAACTGGTTTTCGGTAGTTAAGATATAGTTGCTTACGCCCAAATTATTAAAAACCCCGGTATTCGACCAGTTCTGATTGTCGAGCGTGTATCTCAGGGTTTGAGTTGCATTTGGATTGGCTACCGTCAGCATGCCATCTGCACTGCCCAAACATGACTCATCTTCTACGGTCAACAAAGGAGCAGGCACAGGATTTAATAAAAGATCCAATTCGGCTATGTTTTTACACCCAGCCTGATTGATGACAAGGGCATACAATTTTTGTGGACTGCTTACATTGGCATAAGGCGATGTCAATGCATTGGTTCCTGCAATTGCATCTACCTGGCTGAGGTGATAAGTAATGGCATTTGCCAATGAAGTGATGTTACCATGAGCTGCATTTATATTAAACATCTCTGATCCATTGTTGAGGGTATCACATTTGGTCAACATAAAATTGGACACGACAGGATTGGCAAAAATTTCAACCTGAATGGCCAGTCGGGTCAAACTGTAACACCCATTGGATGGATCGTAGGTTTCTACATAATAATTGTAAACTCCAGGTAAGCCATTGGTATGCGTATATGTTAAACTATTGGATACCAAAGCCGTGCCTCCTACTGCCTGACTATACCAATTGGCCTGCATTCCAACAGGCACTGCTGCTGTCATTACAATGGCGGTATTGGATGATTCACATCCTGAGTAGAGTGGTACTCCGGTTGGTTCGGGCACAAAAGGACAAGCACAATTAGGCGCTGTCAAAACCAAAGTAGCCTGACAAACATTATTGGCAGATGCCGCACTTATGGTTATGCCTTGCGACTGGGGTATGTTAAAAATACGGAACGTATCCAATGTCAATTTCTGAACTGTCCCAAGTGTGCTGGTAATATTGGGAGCATTGGAAGTCAATTTTACCTCCCAGGTACCACCGGGCACACAATCTACAGCAGCAATGGAAAGAGAAACTTTTTGAGTAACCGTGATTACAAAATCAGCTGTATCCGGCGGACACTCAAACTGGCTTTCCACTATGTACGCCAGATTGTAACTTCCTGCAACCACTCCATTAAAATTAACCGCTGTTACATTTGACAGATTTAAATTACTGCCTCCCACCTGAACCCATGAACCTCCTGATTGCGCACCATTGTTCAATAAGGAGGTAAGGTTTAGGACAGATCCGTCGTTACAAATTTTTGATGTGCCATCACTTCCTGCATTTGGAGCATCAACTACATTGAAGTAAATGACCACAATATCATCGCACCCTTCATCATTCAAGCCCCTAATAAAATAGATATCTCCCGCATTGGGCATGATTTCAGGCAAAATCTCATTAGAAGGATCAGCCGGAATGGTTGAGTGATAGGTAATGACCGGGTTGGTACCATTGAGGTCGATGACTTCAATGGTCGACAAATCAAAAGTAGCTCCGGCACAAATTTCTATGTCAGGATCTTGAACAAAAATATTGGGTGCTTCGATGGTAAAGGTTGTTTGTGTGTGGGTAAATACATCCCCCGTACACGGATGGGTGTACTCCCATTTATTGGTATAGGTGCCTCCGTTTTGGGTAACACTCACCAGTGGGGCATTTATATTGATTCCACAAGGACCGGTAAGTCCATTGGTCACTACAATAAAAGGAGGTGGATTGTTGACGCCTCCACAATCCAGATTTTCATCATCCGGCGCATCGACCCAATCAGGATCTGAGGCAGGTTCAATGGTCATGGACATGGTGTGCGTGATAGAACGGTTACATAGATCTGTAAATGACCACGTATAAAACATCTGACCTCCGCATGCATCAAATGAACCACTTTCAACCGGAGAAATAGTTCCAGAAATTTCACAAACTCCAGTTTGTCCATTGGTATAATTAAGAACCGTGTTTACATTGTAAACATCAGCACAACTTACCGTAACATTTGCAGGCAGACTCGTAAATGAAGCCGGAGGTGCCGGTAACAACGTAATCAATCTGCTGGCTGAAATGGTCCTGCCGCATGGGTCAGTAAATACCCATACATCCTGTAGTGTACCCCCACAATAAGACACAGCACCGTTTCTCACATTCTGTACATTACCTGAAATGCCACAGAGCCCTGTCAGGTTGTTGGAATAATTGATGGATATTGGCGTATTGACCAAATCACCACAGGCCACCGTGATGTCAGGAGGTACACCTGAAAAAGTAGCCAATGGCGCCGGTTGAACTGTAACCACTTGGACTGCCGTAGATGTCCTTCCACAAAAATCTGTATAGGTCCATGTTGCCGTGATGGTTCCACCACAGCTGGTAGCCGATCCCGTAACAACTGGCGTAACGGTAGCATTGATGCTGCAATTGCCTGTAGAATTATTGGTAAATGTAAGATTTGGGAAAGCTGTAGGAAGGGGAGCCATGTCGCAACTTACCACTACATTAGAAGGTACATTTAAAAAATTTCCCGGTGATACGGGTGATACATTGATCATTTGAACATGCTGAATAGTTCGACCGCACACATCTGTGTAAGTCCATCTATAATTAAAAGAACCTCCACAAGCATTGGGTGTTCCTTCTAAAACAGCGGGCACCGATTCATTGATGTTACATCCCACCGGGCCGCCATTACTCACAGTAAGATTGGGAGCAGAGGTTGGAACGTTTTCACAAGTCACGTTTAAGTTGCCGGGAGGATTTAAAAATGCCGGCGCCAACATTGGTGTCACGTTGACCGTTTGCTGATGACTGATGGTACGGTTACACTGGTCGGTAAAGGTCCATGTATAAGTGATGGCACCACCACAAATAGTGGCACTTCCCGTCTGTACGGGTGTTACCATGGCATTGATCGGACATGTTGCTGAACCATTGGTAGCCGTTAATACAGCTCCTGCTGTCGGTATGGCATCACAGTTGACCGTGATATTGGCAGGCGGACTCACAAAGGCCGCTATGGGCATAGGATTTACTGTAATTGTCTGTGTATATATAATGGTACGGTTACACTGGTCGGTAAAAGTCCAGGTATAGGTAATCATGCCCCCACACATATCTGCTGTTCCTGTTTGCACAGGTGTTACCATGGCATTGATGGGGCAAACTGCCGAGCCATTGGTGACCGACAATACAGCACCCGCTGCAGGTATCTGATCGCAGTTGACAGTGCTGTTGGCCGGTGGATTAACAAAGGTCGGAGGCGGCAATGGTGTAATGGTAAGATTCTGCACATGGGTGATGGTGCGGTTACACTGGTCGGTAAAGGTCCATGTGTAAGTAATGGTACCTCCACATATGGTACCATTGCCACTTTGTACAGGTGTTACGGTTTGGTTTATATTACATCCTCCGGGAATATTGTTGGTCACTGTTAAGCTTGGTGCTGATGTCGGTATCTGATCACAGGTAATGTTCTGGCTTTGTGGCGGATTGACAAAGTTAGCTGGAGGTATAGGATCTACAGTAATCGTTTGCATATGGACAATGGTGCGGTTACATACATCGGTATAGGTCCAGGTATAGGTGATTGCCCCACCACAAATGGTAGCCGTTCCAGATTGGGTAGGAGTAACATTGGCCGTGATAGGACAATTGGGATCATTGTTGGCAGCCACCAGCACCACCCCGCTAGTAGGTATCATGTCGCAATTTACTGTCATATCAGCCGGCGGATTTACAAAAGAAGGTGCCAACACAGGCGTAACGGTAATCGTCTGCATGTGGGTGATGGTCCGGTTACATACATCCGTATGGGTCCAAGTATACGTTATGGTGCCGCCACACTGAGTTGCACTTCCCGTCTGGGTCGGTGTTACACTGACATTGATCGGACAATTGGGGTCGTTGTTGGCAGCCACCAGATTAGGGGCGCTGGTAGGCACCTGGTTACAACTGACCGTCATGTTTGCCGGGGGATTTACAAAATTCGCTGCTTGGATTTGGGTTATTGTAATGTTCTGAACGTGGGTGGTAGTGCGGTTGCATTGATCGGTATGGGTCCAAGTGTAGGTTATAGTTCCTCCACATTGACTTCCCGATCCACTCTGTACTGCAGGAACCGATTGGTTGATGGCACAGCTTCCCATACCGGCATTCATGATGGTGAGATTAGGCGCACTGGTTGGGACCTGGTTGCAATTGACCGTCATGTCTGCCGGTGGATTTACAAACACTCCTTGCGGCATGGGTGTCACAGTTACTGTCTGTGTGTGTACAATAACGCGGGAACAGATGTCAACATATTGCCAGGTATAGGTCAGCGTACCTCCGCATTCATTGGCACTACCGGAAACTGTGGCAGTAACATTGTCTATAATTGGGCAGGGTGCCGGCGCATTAGAAACCTGAAGGACCGGAAGTGTTGTAGGCCTGTTTTCACAACTCACTGTGATATTGGCAGGTGGGTTTAAAAACACAGGTTCGGGGATAGGATTGATTTCCACAAACTGAGTGTCTACTTTACTACGGTTGCACTGATCTGTATAAGAATAGGCAAAAAAGATGGTTCCTCCACATTGATCACCAGTACCCCCCATGGTGGGCACAACATTGGCTAACACCTGACAAGCACCCGCGAGCCCATTGGTAAAGGTCACAGGTGTTCCACTAGCCGGAATGGCATTACAATCCACCGTGATATCATCAGGTGGGTTGACAAAATTTCCTTCCGGCAAAGGTGTTACCGTTATTTTTTGAGTATGTGTAATGGTACGATTACACTGGTCTGTGAAAGTCCACACAAAAAAGAATTCACCACCACATGCTGAAGGTGCCGCTCCCTGTACCATAAAAGGTACATTGCCCGCTATGAGACATGAACCGGTCATACCATTGGTATAACTAAGATTGGGTGCCGTAGCCGGCACCATGCTACAATCTACTGTTATATCTGCAGGAGGACTGGTAAATGCAGCCTGAACCAGAGGAAGGATAGTTATGGTACGAACATGTGTAATGGTACGATCGCAATCATCTGTAAATTCCCAGGTATAAGTAACTGTGCCGCCATTGCAGGGAGTATAGTTTTCTTCGACATCTGCAACCGCAGTACCGGAAATCAGACAAGGGGCTGTGCCGTTATTGGAATAGCTTAGATTGAGGTTAACCGGAAGTTGGTCTGCGCAATTAAGGGTGATGTCAGCAGGAGGGTTGATGAAGGCAGCAATAGCTACAGGATCTACATCTAATGTAATTGTGTGTGTAGTAGTATTACCACAAACATCTGATATTTCCCACTCACGGGTAATGATGCCGCCATCACATGCGTTTGATGCTCCGGTTTCAGTACCGGGCACACTGCCCGCCGGAATACAATTGTCTGTATAATTGAGCGGCCCCATGGGGGTGGATTGA
>JAGNSQ010000023.1:11487-13738 GCA_017987975.1 Saprospiraceae bacterium | reverse complement strand
TATTTCCCACTCACGGGTAATGATGCCGCCATCACATGCGTTTGATGCTCCGGTTTCAGTACCGGGCACACTGCCCGCCGGAATACAATTGTCTGTATAATTGAGCGGCCCCATGGGGGTGGATTGAAGAATGCAGGCAAAGGTGCCCCCAACTGGAGGGTTGACAAAAACAGGAGGTTGATTGTCTTCAAACGAGACAACCTGAGAGGTCAATTCACAACCACAACCATCACAATCAAATTCTGAAACGTTCATGCCCACTGCCGGCACTGGAAAGTCCATACAAATATCATAGTAGTTTAAGCTGTAGACTGTAAACTCCTGGCATGTATTACTCTGGATGGTTCCGGTGGTACCGCTGAATACCTGCACAATTACACCCGAAGCATCAGTTACAAAAATATACTCAACAAAATCAGCTGCTGTATTAAAACCCGAAACACTGACATTTACTGTTTGACCGGGGCAGGCAGGATTGGGGTTTGCATTGATACTACCTGCTTCTGCCGGTGATGGAGAGACACATACTTCTCTGCATAAGGGAGGCGGAAAATCTGATTCAAAAATACAGGGAGGATTATCGGCATCTACACAAATTTCGTAAATTCCTGGTGCCAGAGCAGAAAAATTCAGTGGAGTCATGTTCTGATACAATCCTCCAGCTACCTGAACACCATCAATGTACCAGTAATAGTTGATTCCTCCATCAAGTTTAATCACGCTATAAACTTGGGTTGCATCCGGCTTGCAGATTACATCAGGGCCATCTATGCCGCTAATCCAGTTTTGAATGCCATTTTGAGAACACGAACCAATTACATCAATTTTAATGTGACAGGCTGATCCTGAACAACCATCAACCAAAAAATAATAGGTTGCTCCTACGCTGAGCCCTGTCAGGTTCATTACCCTTACACCATCGCCCTGGCAACCACCAACATCAGTATCACAGGCAACGGCATTTCCGGCACTTGCAGGACATCCTGAATAAACAGCTGCCTGGACACCTCCATTTGCAGGGCCAGGAGGATTGGTACAACTTGTATAGGTTACCTGAAGCGTCAGGTTTTGACACCAGGCAATGAAGGCAAACCAGGTTGGGTTGTTAGAAGTGGTGCCATTGCCTTCCGGAGGCGGACACATAGGTTGTGGTCCGTCACTGGGATGCTGATAATTGGTCATATCATACTCATAACCATCCAATTGATTGATGGTGCACATGATGGGTGACAAATTACATTTGCATGTATTTTGGTTGCCATTTGTACATGGATCAGGAACAACATTCACCTGACTGTACCCATAAGAGTACCCTAATAATAGCAAGGCTACAACACCTATGTGTCGAATCATAAGTTTATCCAATTTTTTACTACAAAATTTACCCCTTTGAAATTTCCCTGACGTAGGATTTTAGGCTGAACTTCACCCAATGCACAAATATAAAGACTCATTCCATA
Organism: Saprospiraceae bacterium; assembly: GCA_017987975.1. Classification (GTDB taxonomy): domain Bacteria; phylum Bacteroidota; class Bacteroidia; order Chitinophagales; family Saprospiraceae; genus JADKBO01. The sequence goes on along the minus strand of JAGNSQ010000023.1, from coordinate 12,278 downwards.
TTAAATTCGTTTTGTTTGCACTTTTATACGACAAAATTTGAGCAGTGCACCCAATTTCCGTGAATAAATCCCTAAACAGAAGATGTTTCCCCAATAGGGTTTTGTGATCTTCTGAGGCCTATACCTACCATAAACCACCAATTTTAACCAAATGAACACTAATAAAGAGGATATTCGTCGAAAAAAATCGAATAGTTAAAGTCATAGTGATATATTTGTGATATCAAAATAACATCATTATGAATGAAAAGCAAATTAATCCACTTTCGGGCTACCTTATGTTGCTGGTCTGCCTAATTTTGGTTGTCGGCATAGGATACGGGGTATTTGCCCGCATGCCTCTATTGACAATCGGCTCAGGAATTTTACTTTTTTTTATCACAACCGGCTTCTTTTACATCAATCCCAATGAATCCAGGGTGCTTACCCTCTTTGGAAAATACATTGGCTCAGTAAGAGACAATGGCTTCTTTTGGGCCAATCCATTTTATGGCAAAAAGAAGTTTTCATTGAGAGCCCGCAACTTTGAAAGTGAGAGAGTAAAAGTCAATGACAAAAGAGGTAATCCTATTTTGATCAGTGTAATCACTGTTTGGAGAGTGAAAGATACTTTTAAGTCGGCCTTTGAGGTAGACAATTATGAGGCCTTTGTCAAATTGCAAAGTGATGCCGCGGTAAGAAACCTGGCAGGTGCCTATTCCTATGACAACTTTGAAGACCACCATGAAATTACCCTACGATCCGGCATGGACGAAATCAACCATGCGCTTGAAAGTGCCCTAGCTGAAAGA
>JAGNSQ010000023.1:0-11387 GCA_017987975.1 Saprospiraceae bacterium | reverse complement strand
GCAGCCGCAGCGCTATAATTTTTTTCCCACTTTCGCCCGATGACGACTTCAAGATGAAACACGCCGTTTTTGTATTTGATCAGTCGTGATGACAGGCCCATCTCGACCCGATAATACATATCGGTTTCGAGGAAATGTCGCTTGTTTATTTTTTCTATATCAATCACAATTTTGGATAAGCACAAATTGTGCCAAATCCAAATTGCCTGCATAGTTGCCGTTTACTTATAGTTGGCAATATTACAGGCAGGATCTACAGACAACATATAGACTTTTACCATTTCAATAACGGAGGCTTGTTGGCTGCCTTCAAAGCCGGTAATCATTTCATTTTTCATTTTGATAGCTGCCTCCTCTTGTAATTTCTGCGCAATGGGTAGATAAGACCAGTGCCATTTTTCTTCTTGATAACCCTGTTTCCTATTGGAACTAATTGGGCCATAAACCTGGCAAAAGCCATATTTGGATGCATTTGATTCCATCCATGCATACAGTCTGGCGCCTTCTCCTTTAGCGAACCAGCTATTTTCAAAAGCGTTGATGTCAACATCGGTTCCCCAGTGGTGTCTTGAGGTGCCGGGCATTGAACTGTAAAGCAGAATTTTTTTGGCTCTTAAAAACTCATCTTTAATATCTGATGCCTTGCTGCCATCTTCTAAAATGGTAAGACCCATCCATTTTTTTTCCCAAATTTGTTTCTGGCTTTCAAAATTGCGAGTAGCCGACCTAATGACTAATCGCACGCCTTCTTCAGCGGCAGCGTCTGCCATTTCAGCAAATTTATTCATCACGTCTCTGCGTAAATAACGCACCGTTTCGTCTCTGTATTTTGAAGGAATAGTCACAAAATCCGGGTGATTGGCAGGCTCAAATTTGCCCATGATGTAGTTCAGACCAAAGGTATCTGTTGTGGCTACTTCATGAATGGGTGAGATTGATACTTTAGGTTCCACAACAGGCTTGCAGGATGCCAAAATCACTAAATAAAAATAGAGAAACAGGTCCAATTTATGCATCGTATTAAAAAATGAAGAGAAATGATAACTAATTGCGAACCCAATCTGCAGCCAGTTCAAACCGCGGTATGGAGATTTCAAAAGTACCTCCGGTAACAGGGTTTTCCATCAGATAGGTGCCTTCCATTGTACCCAGGTTGCTATCCAGCGGACACCATGAAGAATACGTAAAAGATGCCCCCGGTGCGATTTCAGGTTGCAAGCCCACTACTCCTTCACCTTCCACTAAGTGGTGGCTGCCTATGCTGTCAAAAATATTCCATTTTCTAGACAATAATTTGACCGGGTGGGCTAAAGTATTATGTACGGTTATGGTGTACGTAAAGATAAATTTAACTGCTTCGGCATCTGTAATGTCACCGTCAAATTTAGGATCAACACTCACCGTTATACCTTCTGTAGTTTGGCTTTTTATAGGCAATATCTTTACCTTTAATGGTGAATAAAATTATCAACCAGAACCTCTGCCTCTTTTTTGGCAACCTCCAGTAAATCATTAACAATTACGGCATCAAAACGGTTCTCAAAACCGATCTCTCTTTTTACCTTATCAATTCGTTTGGTCAATGAAGCCTCGGATTCAGTTGCTCGTTTTTTGAGTCGCTCTACAAGGGTGTCAATGGAAGGGGGTTTCACAAAAATGGTTAAACACTGCTCTCCAAATTGTTCCTTGAGCTTGCAGGCTCCATTTACATCAATATCAAAAACGATGGCCTTGTCTTCATCCCAAATACGTTGCATTTCTGATCTAAGCGTGCCATAAAACTGACCATTGTACACCTCTTCCCATTCCACAAAGGCATCTGCTGCTATTTTTTGTCGGAATTCCTCTTCGGATAAGAAAAAATAATCAACCCCTTCTTCTTCGTGGTCGCGTTTCGCCCGCGTTGTAGCACTCACTGAAAAATCAAGGTATCCATAAAAATTGAGCAAGTGCCTTACCAATGTTGTTTTGCCGGCACCGGAAGGTGCCGTGAGAACCACCATCTTTCCTTTGGGTTGAAACATAAGGGTATTTTTTAGAGAATATTGGCCAATTGTTCTTTGATCTTTTCTAACTCATCTTTCATTTGAACCACCAATTGCTGCAACTCAGGATCCTGTGCTTTGGCCCCAAGAGTATTAATTTCTCTACCCATCTCCTGGGCAATAAAGGCCAGAATTTTACCCACTTGGGTGTCATTGTTTTGCAATTGCTCTAAAAAGTAATTGCAGTGCTGACTAAGCCGTACTTTTTCTTCCGTGATGTCAATTCGTTCTAAATAATAAATAATTTCCTGCTCAAATCGGTTTTCATCAATGCGCTCTGACTGGATAAAATCATCCAGGTTTTTACGCATTCTTTCTTTGATCTTTACAATTCTGTTTTCTTCTAACGGAACAACAGCTATTAATCTTTCTTGTATACCAGTTACCCTTGCACTTAAGTCAGTAGATAATTGCTGACCTTCTGTTTTTCTGAATTGATTGAGCGAACGAATTGCTTCACGTATGGTAGCCTCCACTTTTTCAAATTCTTCATCACTCAAAGGATGAGCATTGGTCTGTGTTACGCTGGGTATGCGCATCACCGCCGTAAAAATTTCAGCATCGGAAATCTGAATTTGTTGTTTCAACCCTTTTAACTGGTTGAAATAATGCATCAACAAATCTGTATTGATGGTATAATCATCTGCTGTTCCTTCATCGCCGGCATAAATATTAAATTCAATTCTGCCTCTTAAGATCTCATCGGTAATGAGTTTTCGGATTTGCATTTCCCTTTCAGCAAAATTAGAGGGTATTTTGCATCGGATATCCGTAGTCTTGGAATTGAGAGCTTTTATTTCAACGGTAAAATACACGTCTCCCAACAGTACCTGACTGCGCCCGTATCCTGTCATCGATAAGATCATATTGCGTAAAATTTGGCCAAAGATAAGATCATATCCCGATTCAAGGCGTTACCATTCTTCCCAAAGCAAATATTCTCTCAACATTTTAAAATCTTTTATTCCGTGTTCTGAAAAATAAACCCGACTTATCTCAAAAGTGGGCAGGTAAATCACTGAAAATCAAACAACCACCTTTTTTATACAAAAAGATAGGGGAAGAGGCCTGCAAAATTGTCATCATATAACTACATCAAATAATATGTAAGTCTCTGTTTTGGCTTAGTTTTTGATTAGTGTAAGTAATTTGTGACGACAAATTAGAGCATATTTGACACATTTGGATGAGAAGTGATTTATATTTGATATTCAGTCAACAGGTTAATTCATCAATATGGAAGGACATCAATTATGGTATCTTGAAAACATAGATATGACCGGAATCTTCTGCCCTACAAAAGTAGAAGACGCCATGCAGGGCCATTCTAAAAAAAGTTTTGTCAAAAACGACTACATCTACCTACCTGATCAGCATGCAGACAAGCTGTATTTTATTACGGAAGGCAAGGTAAAGATCGGCAGCATTGGCGATAATGGAAAAGAAATCACCAAAGCGCTACTGGGTAAAGGTGAGGTTTTTGGCGAATTGTCTATGGTAGGTGAAAGCAAGCGAAGAGATTTTGCCTACGCCATGGAAGATACCGAGATTTGTATTGTTCAGGCCAATGAGATGAAAACACTGTTAAAAGAACACAATGCACTCAGCTTGTTTTTTATGAAACTCATGGGCTCAAAAGTGCTTGAAATGGAGCACCGGCTAGAATCCCTGGTTTTTAAAGACAGTAGAAGCCGAATCATTGAATATTTGGTGGAATTGACGGAAAAAAAAGGCCAGCGTGTAGGATACGAGTGGGTAGTGCGCAATTTTTTGACACATCAGGAAATTGCCAACTATACAGCCACCTCCCGGCAAACGGTGACTACCGTTTTGAATGAATTGCGGGATGCAGAGCAACTTACTTTTAACCGCAAGCGACTCCTGGTCAGAGACCTCGAAAAACTGAAGGCTGAAGTCAAAAAATCCTGATAATGAGTAAGACATAAATAAAGGGTTTAACTAATCTTTTATCGCATCTTACCCAATATTATTTGGAGGCCTCAGGCAGCGTAAACCGGATATTTCGGATATAAACAAAAAAATAGAGGTTTTAAGACGGTATTTCAAAAAACTTATTACTTTTATGCTTCCATTCAAATAAAAATACAGCTCATTTTAGCTGACAATTTTAATTTTTTTTAAACGATGAAGTATTCATACAAACTGGTATTTACGCTTGTAGCTGTTGTTTTTACACTTGGTCTGTCTGCACAAGACATTCACTTTTCACAGTTCTACATGTCGCCACTTAACCTCAATCCTGCGATGACAGGGGTTATGAACTGTAAAAACAGGTTCATTGCCAACTATAGGAACCAATGGGCGGGTGCACTGCAAGCCAATGCTTACAATACTTACTCCATCTCCTATGATCAAAAAACCCCAATAGGAAGAGAAGACTACTTCGGCATTGGTGGTACTCTTTGGTCTGATGTAGCCGGTGAATCCAGGTTTGGTACTACTCAGGGAAGAATTTCTCTTTCTTATAGTAAAAAGATGTCTGGCTACCGTCAGAAAGCATCCTATCTTGTTATTGGTGCAGATGCCGGCATTTCTCAAAGAAGGATTCGTGAAAACGATCTAAGGTGGCCTTCTCAAATTGACGCTAATGGTTTTGATCCAACCAAGTTGGGTCAGGATATTCCAGATAACGATTTCATCTACCCTGATATCTCTGCAGGTGTTCTGTGGTTTTCTGTAATGAATAAGTACACCAACTGGTATTTGGGTGCTGCCATCCACCACCTTAATCAACCCAATGTGTCATTTTTTGGAGATGGCGGCAAAGACGTAAATCTATACAACCGCATCACCCTCCATGGTGGAGGTCAGTTTGAAATGAGACCTAAAATCTCGTTCCTGCCTTTTGCTGTATTTATGATGCAAGGTCCCCACAGAGAATTTAATGGTGGAGCAAGTTTCAGATTTGCGCTAGGCCCAAGCAGAAATTCCAATCAATCATGGCAGATTGGTGCATGGTACAGACTGGGCATCCAGGATGACGATGCCACTACCGATGATAATGGGGTGAAACTACACTCAGATGCAGTCATCCTTTCTACCAGATTCAACTACGAACATTTTGGCATCGGATTTAGTTACGACCTTACCGTTTCTGGTTTGGCAGCAGCTTCACCAGCCAATGGCGCCTTTGAATTTTCTTTGACTTATGACATTTGTGGTCCTGAAAGCAGGGGTGTTTATTGCCCACGTTTCTAGGCCTTATCCTATACATTAAATAAAAAAGGCGTGAGAAAAACTCACGCTTTTTTTATTTAATGTCCCACCAGGAATAGAGCATTACGCCTTATATCCTTTCTATTTGTGCCCCAATGGCATTCAATCTTTGGTCAATTCGGTGATAGCCCCTATCAATCTGATTGATGTTGTGTATAATGCTGGTGCCGTTGGCAGACAAAGCTGCTATCAGCAAAGAGACTCCTGCCCTGATATCAGGAGAACTCATCTCAATTCCCCTAAGGTTGTATTTTCTCTCAAGTCCTATGACAGTTGCCCGGTGCGGATCACACAATATAATTTGGGCACCCATATCAATGAGTTTATCAACGAAAAACAATCTTGATTCAAACATCTTTTGGTGGATGAGTATACTGCCCCTTGCCTGGGTTGCCACCACCAAGACAATGCTCATGAGGTCGGGCGTAAACCCTGGCCATGGAGAATCGTAAATTGTTAAGATCGATCCATCAATAAAAGTCTGGATCTCGTACAAGTCCTGGGCAGGAATAAAAATATCATCGCCAATAAACTCCATTTTGATGCCCAACTTCTGAAAAACAGAAGGAATATTACCCAAATTGGGAATAGATGCATTTTTGATTGTTATTTCTGATTGTGTCATGGCAGCCAAACCAATGAAACTACCAATTTCAATCATATCGGGTAAGATGGTGTGAGTAGTACCTCCCAGCTTTTCTACCCCTTCGATAGTAAGCAGGTTAGAGCCAAGGCCATTGATTTTGGCCCCCATGCCCACCAACATCTTACAAAGTTGCTGAAGATAAGGTTCACAGGCTGCGTTGTAAATTGTGGTTGTACCTTCTGCCAATACAGCACCCATTAGAATATTTGCAGTACCCGTGACAGATATCTCATCCATCAAAATGTATTTTCCTTTTAATCTTGGCGCATCCAGAAAATACTTGTCGGTGTCCTCATCGTATTTAAACGTTGCTCCCAGTTCCATGAAGCCGTTAAAGTGGGTATCCAACCTTCTTCTTCCTATCTTGTCACCTCCTGGCTTAGGCAAAAATGCTTTACCAAATCTGGCCAATAGTGGACCAAGCAACATCACAGACCCCCTTATTTTTTTAGCGTTCTGTTGATATTCGTCAGATGCAAAGTGGTCTAAGTCTACATCAGTAGCATTAAACACATAACTACCCGCCTTTATTTTTTTGACCGTGACCCCCAGTCCTGACAATAGGTCGATCAATTTATTGACGTCTACGATGTCTGGCACATTATGAATGGTCACATCCTGGTCTGTCAGTAATACGGCACTTAAGATTTGTAAGGCCTCGTTTTTTGCTCCCTGCGGGTGAAGGTCTCCTTTTAACCTGGCATTGCCTGTGACCCTAAATGATGCGTTGTCCATAAATTTAACTCTTGTTTTTGAGAGCCAAAAATATTCAATAAATCACTAATATTTAAATTCAGCGATAATTAATGCCGGTAAATGGCCTTAATCCTTGTTATTTTCCGTGGTAGGTAGGTAATAGAGCTCTACATGAGCGTTTTCATCAAACATTTCAGCTGATACCCTCAATACTTCTTCAGCAGAAATGGTTTGATAAATCTGCACTTCATTATTGATGAGATCTATGTTTTCGAGGTATTCAAAATAGGCAAGGCTCATCGATTTGTTGAGGGCACTTGATTCTGAAAATACCAGGTTGCTCTCTGCTTTGTTTATTATTTTTTCTAATTCTCTGGGTGGCAATAGCTCGGTGGCCATCAATCGAAGCTCTTTCCAAATAGCAGCCCCTGCCTGTTCAATGGTTACCCCTTCCATCAATCTGCCGTCAACAATAAATAATCCGGGGTCTGTAGTACCAGAAATATAGGCATCGATGTAGCTGAAAAGCTGTTGTTCTTTGATCAATCTCTGATAGAACCTCGACGACCTTCCGCTGGAAAGGATGTCAGATATCAGATCTGCAATATAAAAATCCCTGTCTAGCCTGTTTTTCATTTTAAAGGCAAAATAAATAGCAGGAGATGGCACCTCACCATACACTGTTTTGTGAATTTTCTTCCCCAGGTTCTCAACCGGACTAAATTGTAAAACCCCCTTTTTTTTGCCGGGGATATGGGCAAACCATTTTTGTACAAGTTCAAAACCAGCCTCTGCCCCAATGTTTCCGCTTAACACCAGAATGGCATTGTGAGGGCCATAGTTTTTTTCATAAAAAGCAACCGTATCTTCTAATTGGATGGCTTCAATGTGACTTACCTCTGCACCGATAGTTGGCCATTTGTATGGATGAACATGGTAAGACAGCTCAGATAAATGATGCCAGGCGTCTCCATAAGGTTCATTAAGACAGGTTTCTTTAAACTCTTCTATAACTACCTTTTTTTGGGTTTCAAGCGTTTTTTTGTTGAGTTTGAGTCGCTCCATTCTATTGGCTTCCAGCCAGAGAGCAATTTCCAAATTTTCTGCCGGTAAAACATCGTAAAAATTGGTGATGTCGGCATTGGTAAAGGCATTGTTTTCACCCCCTGCCTGCTGAATAGGTTCGTCAAAGTCAGGCACATCGCGGGTACCCCCAAACATCAGGTGCTCAAATAAATGGGTGATGCCCGTTTTTTCCGGCATTTCATCTTTAGAACCCACCTTGTATAGCAAATTAATCGCCACCAATGGGGTGGAAAAATCTTCATGGACAATCACGGTCAGACCGTTTTCCATAACTTTTTTATTATAATTTACCATGGTAGGATTTGGTGCGAAATTAGGCATATACCAGACACGGTTGTCACTTTTTATGGCTAATAATTAGCATTTTTTTCAATATAAAATTCTGAATTTCAAAATAATTAACGAAATGCACAAAATATTATTCTGAAATACAGAGTTACTGCCATAAGAATGAAAAGGATTGACCCTGTTGGCCGGGGCCGAATTAAAAAAAGTGTAAACCATATGCAAAAGGCTGGTTAAAGTTAGGGTAAGTCTGATGTGCTGGCTAACTTTGACCTCCATTGTACAACATGAACAAAAAAACAAAAATCAGTTATACCGCAATTTTTTTTGTGGTTTTTTTGATCTTCTCGGCATCAATTAGCCTAAGGGGCCAAGCGGGTATGACCATTTATGTTGGCCCATCTGTTTCATTTTCAGGCGACAAGGTAGTTACGGCTGGAGGTGAGGCCCACTTTGGATATGTGATTGGAGCCAATGCCCGCCTCAACTCTGACTTTATGTATTTTATGTTGACGGGAGAGTATGGTACCTTTGATTTGGTAGCCAACAAAAAATGGAATTTTATTGGAGGAGATGATCTGGTTTATTTCCGTGGAAAAATTGGACTGGGTTTCGATCTCAAAAAACTGTCTTCCCGCACTACATTAAGAACAAAATTTCAGGGTACCCTGCTATTTGTCAATGACTATGATCAAAATTGGATTAACAACGATGCCAGATTGGTGGCAAACGGTTATACAAAAATCAACGAAGGTATTGCGGGACTCAGCACCTGTCTGGGTTTAACCATAGGATCATTTGACCTGGATCTGGATTATGATCACGGCCTGTACAACCTTTATACCGGGCACAAAAGTTCTAAAATTTCCACTATTTCACTTACCGGTGGCTTCCGATTCTGAAAATTCAGGCAGTAAGTAGAGAGCATCCTCTTTCTCCATGATAAAAATTTGGGGGATGGAGGCCTTGAAGCACTATAAATTATGCGGTTATTATCGTTAATTTGTGGAATACATTGTTTGGATGTCCGGCTCATTGTTTAACCATATTATAGCCCAATACCTCTCCCTTCGTTATAAACAGCTGGAGCGGGCAGGTCAGCATGTGCACCAAAATCAGGAAAAATTATTAAAACACCTGCTCTCCGAAGCTGTCGACACAGATTACGGCAAACAATTTGGGTTTTCATCAATTAAATCCAGGAAACAATTTCAGGAACAAATACCAATTGTGAAATACCAGGATCTGGTATCCAGAATCAATGATATGATGCTTGGGAAATCTGATGTATTGTGGCCGGGACAACTTAAATATTTTGCCAAATCGAGTGGTACCACCCATCAAAGAAGTAAGTTTATTCCTATCTCCAATGCGTATTTGAGGTCCAATCTGATTCGTTCCAGTTGGGATACAACGGCTTTTATTTACCACCAGGAGCCCAAAGCCGAAATTTTTAAGCACAAAAGTCTGATTATGGGTGGCAGCCTCCATCCATTTTCCAACAACAGAGACATCCTGGTAGGCGATGTTTCAGCCATCATGATCAAAACCATTCCATTTATAGGCAGACCATTTTACACGCCCGATTTTAGTGTCGCCCTGCTCAGTGATTGGGAAGATAAAATAGCGAGAATCTGCAAACAATGTATTGATGAAAATGTGGTTATGTTTGGTGGCGTGCCCACCTGGAACATCGTGTTATTCAATAAGATTTTACAAATAACAGGAAAGTCAAATATCCTAGAGGTATGGCCCAATCTCAATTTTTACTTGCATGGGGGTGTAAATTTTGATCCTTACAAAGAGACCTTTAAAAAGTTTATTCCAAAAAAGGACTTCAATTACATAGAAGCTTACAATGCTTCAGAGGGCTATTTTGCGGTTCAGGATACAAGAGAAGATGGTATGCGTTTGCTGGCAGACAATGGTATTTATTATGAATTCCTTCCTATGAGTGCATTGGGTAAAGAGGATGCCCACCTTCATACCCTTGATCTCTCAGAAGTGCAAACCGACACAGACTACGTTTTAGTGATCACCAACTGCAGTGGGCTGTGGAGATACATAATTGGAGATACTATTCGGTTTACAACCCTGCACCCTCACCGGATCAAAGTGACTGGAAGAATTGAACAATACATCAATGCCTTTGGTGAAGAAGTAATGATTGGCGACACCGACAAAGCTTTGTCAATGACCCTCGAAAAATTAAAACTAGGTATCAAAGAATATACTGTGGCCCCTTGTTATCTGGACGACAACAATCGCGGATATCATGAATGGCTAATCGAATTTGAAAATGCTCCCGGAAATCTGGAAGAATTTGAGGCGGTGTTGGACCACAGTCTACGACAAATCAATTCAGATTACGACGCTAAACGAACGGCAGACCTTGCCCTGGAGTGCCTCAAAGTACACATTGCTCCCAGGGGCTTGTTTCATCATTGGTTGAAGCTAAAAAACAAGATGGGTGGTCAATACAAAATACCCCGACTTTCGAATGACCGCAAACACTTTGAAGAAATCATTGGGCTACAAACTCAAATAAGCGACCCTGAACATGGATGAAGACCTCAGTAAAAGACCTGAAGAACAGGAAGCTCTTCAGTTGATTTGTCAAAACCTCGGAGTGGATGAATCTGCTATGGGTGGCCGTGAGGCACTCATCGGCTTAATTGCACAAAGGGTCAATTACCTGTTAGAAAACGACAAAGACCTGCTGTTGAGCTATCTTTATCGTCTTGATATAAGCATGAAAAGAATTAATGAAATGCTTAAGTTGAAACATATAATTCCGCCCCATGAAAGCATAGCCCATCTCATCTTTGAAAGGCAGATGGACAGGGTAAGGACGAAAAAAAAATACAAGATCCCCCCTATTGAAGAGGGATGGGAGTTTTGAAAAATACAAAATCGTGTTAATTACAGAAACCGAGGCCATTGTACTCAGAACCCTAAAGTATGGTGAAACCAGCATCATAGCAGAAGTATTTACCCTGCACGATGGCATCCGAAGCATTATTGTTAATGGCGTAAGAAGTACCCGAAACAAATCGGGCAGCTCCTCTTTTCAGGTAATGAATATTCTTTCACTCTCTTATTATAACAAAGAATCCGACACCTTATGCAGAACCAAAGAATACCAATATGCTGTTCATTATAAGAGGCTGGGGCTGGATGTAATTTACACCTCAGTTGGCATTTTTCTCATTGAATGTGTAAGGAATGCAGTTCAGGAAAGAGAAGAAAATCAACCCCTCTATCTTTTTCTAAAGGAACGGTTTCTTGCTCTGGATGCACTTAACCCGCATGGTCTTACAGATTTTTATCTTTATTTTCTCGTTGACCTGAGCACCTTGCTTGGCTTTGGCCCCTTGCCCAATTACGAGGCT
>JAGNSQ010000022.1 GCA_017987975.1 Saprospiraceae bacterium | reverse complement strand
GGGATGGTAATGATTATACAGGCTCCAGGGTAGACACGGGTGTCTATTTGGTTTTTGCTGCCAATGAAAATGATCCCACCGTCAAAGATGTAATTGTCACTAAAATTCTCATTGTAAAATAATGGAGTGTTGCCCGTAAACCGCTAACGGCCACTTGGCCCTATAATGACGATGTCATTGTAGGGAACCGCTCACCGGCACTTACAACGGCCATCCGCTAACGGTCAACAGCTCACCGGCTCTTGCAACGGCCATCCGCTAACGGACATCCGCTCACCGGCACTTGCAACGGCCATCCGCTAACGGAAATCCGCTCACCGGCACTTGCTAACGGCAATCCGCTAACGGACACTTGCTAACGGACAGCGGACAGATGTAAGCGGTTAGCCGTGAGCGGTCAGCGGTTAGCCGTAAGCGGACAGCGGACAGCCGTGAGCGGACAGCCGTAAGCGGACAGCGGTAAAAAATTTTCCTTGAACAATAAATTAAAAAATGGAAATCTGAGAAAGAAAAAAGCCCCGGAGATAAGAATTCTCCGAGGCCACCCGAACGCTATGAAAAATTAAAGTACTATCTCTGCTGCAAATATACAACATTTTTTATTTCTGCAAATATTTTTTTCATTTTAATCAAATTTTATATCCAGCATCATTCTGGCTTGGACACCTTCAGCTTGCCATACTGCTTTGTTTTCTTTATAAAGTCTTAATAACCAACGCATTTCAGCATTCATATGGGCATTTTCGCCCTCTTCAGCCTGCTGCTTGGCCCAACTTTCAACCAATTGTTCTAACATAGATTTTTCAATCCTTGGATATTCCACTACCTTAAAATCCGAAATTTTGGCCTTTTTAGCCGCTGCATTGATGGCTTCCTGTAAATAACCTATTTCATCCACCAAACCGATCTCCTTGGCTGCTCTCCCGGTCCATACCCTACCCTGTGCATATTTATGCACGCTGTCTACCGCCATTCCGCGACCTTTAGCCACCCGGTCCAAAAACTGCTGGTAGATGTCGTTGGTAGATTCTGTGATATAAGCCTTTTCTTTGTCGGACATAGCATATACGGTGCTTAAATTAACAGACATTGCATGGGTTTTTACACTGTCAAAGGTTATGCCCAACTTGTCATTGCTCAACTTTTTGAAATTGGGCAACATTGAAAATACACCTATCGATCCTGTCAGCGTATTGGGCGATGCAAATATAGAATCGGCTCCAGCTGCAATATAGTAACCACCAGAGGCAGCGTAATCGCCAAATGAAGCAATAACCGGAATACCCTTCGCTTTCAGCAACTCAACTTCCCTCCAAATAATGTCTGAGGTAAGTGCAGATCCTCCCCCACTGTTTACTCGCAATACAACCGCCTTTATATTTTTATCCTTTCTGATTTTGTCAAAGATCTTAAGGTACTTGTTGTTATCAATCATGCCCTTACCCGACATATTATACACTACGTCTCCTTCTGCATATACTACGGCTACTTTTTGGGTGTACTTGCCTTCTTCTGTCATTTCAGAAAGCAAATTGTAATCATCAAGACTCAGATAATTGATCTTTTCTTCATCATCCAGTTTTACCTTATTTCTTACCCTCGCTTCAAACTCGTCCCAATAAATGGTTTCATCCACCAGCTTGTTCTGTAAGGCTCTCTTAGCATCCCTACCGTCCAGTTCTGACATGATCCTATCCAATTCGAACATTGGAATTTTTCGACTTTTGGAAACTTCTGCTTTCATCAGTCCTACCATATCGTTTAAAAAAACCTTGGATTGCAATCTGTTTTCCGGACTCATTTCTGTACGACGAAGAGGCTCCGTAGCACTTTTGAAGTCGCCGGCATAAAAGATATCAAAGTCAACTCCAAGCTTCTCAAGGCTGCCCTTAAAAAACGGTGTAACCATGCCATAACCCTGCAGGCCTACATCGCCATTTGGATTGAGGAAAACAGAATCTGCCACTGAAGCCAAAAAATAAGCTGACTGCGAGTAGCTGTCAGCATAGGCGTAAACAAATTTCCCACTTTCTTTAAAGGAAGCAATCGCATTGCGAAGCTGTAAAAGTGTAGCCTGCCCTGTCTGAACGGAACTGGCCTGGATCACTACTCCTTTAATGTTGTCATCTTTGGCGGCATTTTCAAGCAATCGCACCATATGTCTTAAGCCCAGTGTGCTGCCCGGTGTATCGCCAAAGCTGGTTTCTACGTTGTCCGTCTTTTCTGGAATCGCGGCATTTAAGGTCAATTTAAGCACTCCTTTTTCTGCCGTTTTGTTGGTTTTACCTCCGGCCGACATAGCGGCACCAACACCAAATAATACAATTACGATCAAAAGTATGGCTACCAATACGCCCAAACAGGACCCTAGCATACTTCTCAAAAATTCTTTCATGCAAATAGTTTAGCTGTATAAGGCGCAAAGGTAAGCAATGGTTCACTGCCTTTCCCTCTTTTTAGAACAAGGGTGAGCCACAGCCTACCAAAGTCATTTTTTATCAGATGGATATTTATACCTGCTAATATTGACCTCCTCAGATATCGGGGCCTTTGTTGTAAGATAATCTGCCATTTGTTTGGCAAAGTAGGGTCCCAGTGAGGTGCCTTTGGTGCCCAAACCATTAAAGATATACCACGATTTTTGCTCTGGATGCTCACCCATCACGGGTCGACGAGTGCGCATGGCAGGTCTGATTCCAGCCAATCGACCTACTTCTTGGAATGAAAAGGCCAATCTGTCATGGGCAAATTGCAACATCTTTTCAATGTCTTCTGTATTGACCTCAGTATCCCATTCTCCCCACCTATAGCCGCTGCCTATCCAGTATCGGCCGTCGCCTAGAGGGGTTACAAAATACTCATCCCGCAAATTAAAGGGCAGGCTTTCATCAGATTTTAACAGCAAAATATTGCCTTTAGCAGGTGCAAATGGCAAATAATTAAATGACGTATTGTAAACAGCATGGTAGCCCTCACAAAATACAACCGCCCTTGCTGTGTACTCGCGCCAATGCCACAAACCTTCTTTTTCAAACAATTCTTCGGTAGTTAAAGCTGCATTGACAAAACTATTTTCAGCTGCTGCCTGCTTTCTCACCGCTTGTATCAATAATGGAAGATCAACTCTAGCTGCTCCTTTTACAACACCATAATTTATCGGATTTTTCAGGTAGGGTTTTAAAACAACTCCATCCTGTATTGACCCTGCATACGCGCCATAGTCAGGATCTGCCAGGCGAACCATCCAATCATTTTCTTCTTTAACACTATGTAAGGCCCGAAAAATGGGCAAATCATAATAAAATTTTTGATCATATGCCTCCTCCATCTCCTGGTAACATTTTTTGGCAAAAGGCATTACAGTATCCGCCATCCACGTTTTGATGTAGTTTCTCCCAGTCATCGGATTGATTATGCCTGCCGCTGCCATCGATGCCGATGATTTTCCGGCGTCTACCACCAATACCTTTTTACCGGCTTTTTGCAAATACCAGTATAGAAGGGTGCCAGCCAGCCCTTGTCCAACTAAAATATAGTCGAAGTTATTAATCTCCACCTGCCAGCGTTTTTCGAAGCTTTAAAGACAGAGAGTCAAAAACCAGTTGGTAAGAGTCAGATACCATTTGCCGGATGAGTTGATTGCTCAATCCTTCTTCTAAATAAACCGTATTCCAGTGTTTTTTATTCATGTGATATCCCGGTACAATAGCAGCATGTTCTTCCCTCAGCTCAATGGCTTTT
This sequence comes from Saprospiraceae bacterium, assembly GCA_017987975.1. GTDB lineage: Bacteria > Bacteroidota > Bacteroidia > Chitinophagales > Saprospiraceae > JADKBO01. Next base: position 30,957 of record JAGNSQ010000022.1, on the reverse strand, counting down.
TCAGGGTCGCATTTCAAATTGGCTGAGGGTTGATCGGCCTTGTCAAGAGGGGTCAGACAAAAAATTTTACCCTCGTCGCCTCCCACCCTGAATGCCAGCGTGTGTTCATCAAAAGGTAAGTACTCATCGGTGTGCGGATACGATAAACACAACTGTCTGAATTGCTCTAAATCCATCTTTATCTGAATATAATTTCTGCCACTATGGGCTCTCCAAGTGCCTTGTTCAGAATGCTCTTCAATCGCTCTCTTGAGGATAACAATTCTGCCCTAAGAGGCGCTGACTGGATGTGAATGTACACCTTGTTTCCCTGCAAATAAATCTTTTCTGTGTAAGATGATACAACTGGTCCCATCTCCGCACGGTAAATGGCTTCTATGTCCAGTCGGGCCAGGCCTTTGCCCAGAGTTTCACTGCGTCCAATGAATTCCTTCATGACCGCACCTAGTTTTTTGTCCCTTTTTGGAATGATATTTAAGCGCATTTACGTCTTTATAAGTACAAAGATAATCATATCCTTCCTCAACGGCTCACGAAAGTTTCTTGCCGTATTAACTCATTTTAAACAAAATATTTGATATACTATTTCGCCAAAAAGACAAATTAATGGTTTAAAGTACATGCCTTTGCCAATGTCCATTTCGACTTTGTGTCTGTCTCTTACATTGGCCTTTCACAATAAACCAATTAGTGGTCGCATCTGTAAAAAAATCTTTATTTTTGCCCCGTAAAAAATCAGTTATGACACCTTATTTCGAAATGTTAAGTGAATCAGAATACCAGCAATTGAAAGATGCCCTGGCTTTAATCACAGTGTACATTGCCGGTGCAGATGGATCCATTGACAAAGAAGAAATGGAATGGGCTGAGAAAGTAACTGAGATCCGTAGCTACAAAATGACCGACGACCTACTCGGATTTTACCAGGAACTGAATGCCGATTTTCCTGAAAAAGTTAACTCTTTCCTGAAGGAATTACCTACTGATACTTCTGCCAGAAATGCAGCTGTCGAAAGTAAACTGTCGACTTTAAATCCTATCATGGCCAAACTAGATGTGCCCGTTGGAGCTCACCTTTATAAAAGTTATGTCACCTTTGCCCACCACGTTGCAAAAGCTACCGGAGGATTCCTTGGATTTTTCTCTATTTCACCCAAAGAAAAGGCTCTGTTGGGACTTACTATGATTTCACCTATTGTATTCGAAGAGACGGAAGAGGAATAACCAGATCTCCCTTCTTTTTCATTTTATTTTTTGCCGTTTTCATTTTTGTGCTACCTTAGGACACTAAATCAGTGAATATGAGGTACGACAAAATTGTATTTTGCCTATTCTTGCTATGTCCTTTTTTCGTTTCTTCTCAATCCACACTCAAGGGAAAGGTGGGTGATATAACCACAGGATTTCCTCTCATTGGAGCTACCGTGGTTTGTGACCAAACTGGTACTGTAACCGACGAAAACGGTGAATTTCAATTAGTTACAAGTCTACCTTGCCGACTTACGATTTCTTACGTAGGTTATAAAAGCATCTCTATCGTGACGAATGAAGCTTCCAGCTCTTTGTTGTTTGAATTAAACGAATTGTCAGAAGTGCTCGATCTCACTACCGTCACTGCTACCAAATTTGAACAACGTTTGAGCGAATCTACCGTAGCAGTTGAGGTCATCAAGCCCAATCTGCTAAGGTCAACCAATACCATTAAAAGTGATGACATTCTCAACAAGTTACCCGGAGTTCAGGTGGTGGGAGGCCAGGCCAATATCAGGGGTGGCAGCGGCTTTTCATATGGTGCCGGATCAAGGGTAATGGTGTTGTTGGACGACATGCCCGCACTCCAGGTGGATGCTGGCTATGCCAACTGGGGCGACATGCCGGTTGAGGCTATTGCACAGGTTGAAGTGGTAAAGGGTGCTTCATCTGCCCTATACGGCAGTTCTGCCCTCAATGGCATCATCAATTTTAGAAGGATGCAGGCAGGTGTTAAGCCAGAGACCAATGCCTTTGTTTCTCTGACGCATTACCTGAGTCCCAGAGAAGAAAAATACAAGTGGTGGGGAGATTCTATTTTTCCCTATCGTTTCAATTTTGGAATTGCCCACAGCCAAAAAATAAAAAATACCGACTTCACCATTCATGGCTATTTTGGCAAGCTCGAAAGTTATGCCAAAGAAACCTATGAAACCCGTGGAAGAGTAGGTTTTAATATAAAACATAAGTTAGGAGAACGCAGCTATTTGGGTGTCAATGCCCTTGTCAATGTTTTGGAATCCAGCGATTTTTTTATTTGGAGAAATGCCTTGAGGGGCATCTACGAACCCTTTACCGGTACCGTTTCTTCAGGCAATAGAATCCGTATGAGTGTAGATCCTTACTTTATCCACTACCATAAAAGTGGAGCCAAGCACCGGCTCAATACACGCTATTTTTACACCAACAACGACAACAACAATAACCAACAGAACCAGTCATCCACCTATTATGCAGAGTACCAGTTCAGTCATGAATATGCACCCTGGGAGTTGCAATACTCGGCTGGAGCCGTGCTGAGTCTTACCGATTCAAAAGCACAGCTGTTTGGTGATAGCAGCTTTTTATACACCAACTCGGCTGCCTACCTCCAATTGGATAAAAAATTTGGCCAGCGACTCACCGTTAGCGCAGGCGCAAGGTATGAGTTTAATCGCCAAAACAGCCCACAGGAGTTCCAGGGCTTTATGATACCCGGAGGTAAAGTAGAGGACAGCCAGATCATTTCAAGGCTGGGCTTGAATTACAAGCTTATGGAATATTCATCACTAAGGCTTTCCTGGGGACAAGGTTACAGGTATCCCACCGTTACCGAAAGATTTATCAGCACCCAGTTCGGAGGATTTACCATCTTTCCAAATCCGGTATTAAACCCTGAATACGGCTGGTCTTCGGAAATAGGACTCAAGCAGGGATTTAAGCTGGCCAGTTTCAAAGGCTACCTCGATCTTTCGGCCTTTACCCAGGAATATGAAGATATGATCGAGTTCACCTTTCTTGAAAATCCCTACGGATTTAAGCCTATCAACATTGGCAATACACGCATTTCCGGATATGAGGCCGGGCTGACAGGGCAGTTTGATATCTTTTCGGTGCCGGTTACTACTATTATTGGCTACACCTACATCAATCCGATTTACAAAAATTTTGACCAAAGGCCTGAAATCAAAGACAACATATCTACCACCCAAAATGTGCTCAAATACCGGTCGAAACATTCGGCCAAGGCAGATTTGGAGGCTTCGTACAAAAACTTTAAGTTGGGCTATGCCATCCAATATTATTCCCATGTAATCAATATCGACAGCCGTTTTGAAGCACCCATTGCCGAAGTCGACCTGTTTTCGATCAAAGCATACCGCGATATAGATAATGATGGCTCCGTGTTTATGGATGCCCGACTCTCCTATACCTATAATAAATATACACTGGGCTTCCTGATCAATAACCTGACCAATGCGGCCTATACCACTCGTCCTGGTCTATTGGAAGCCCCACGAAATGTTTCTGTCCGACTGGATGTAGCTTTATAAGAAAAATTATATTTGATTGGAAACACCCAATCGGCTAAAAGCAGCGTTAATTGTCTTAATGGACTCTCTTTATAACAATTCATCAATATAGTTGTTATTAAGTATTGGTTTTACCCCGGTACAATGGCCTTTTGGGCTTATCTTTGTACCCTGCAAAACTCTGATAATTGTGAGTAGAATGACAAAATGGATACACTTGCCGCTAATGCTGTTCTTCTTTTGGATGGGCGAGGCCAAGGCTGCCCACATCATTGGAGGAGATGTTACTTATCGGTGTATTTCAGTCAATGAGAATGTGAGAAGTACCCGTTTCCGCGTTACTTTTACCATGTACCGCGACTCCAAAGGAGGGGGCGCTAATTTTGATGTAGATGCAGAATTTGGTCTCTATAAAACTAATGACACAGGCAAGTGGGTCTATGTAAGGTCCTTCAATGCAAGTCCTAGAGATATAAAACCCGTTGACAACGACAATCCCTGTATCATTGTACCTCCCAATATTGGAGTAGAAAGGGCTACCTACGAATTTGAAGTAGACATTGACTGGGGCACCGAAGTGTACCAGATTGCTTACCAGCGTTGTTGCCGCAACGGCACCATCAACAACATCATCAATCCAGGAGAGGCAGGAGCTGTTTTTTCGGTCGAAATTTTTGCCGATGCCATCAGCACTTGCAACAACAGCCCTGTTTTCAACCGTTTCCCACCTACCGTCATTTGTAATGGAGAACCCTTAAAATTTGACCACTCAGCAACCGATGCAGAAGGTGACCAACTAATTTATGAGTTTTGTGCCCCACTCACCTCCGGAGGAACCGATGGTGAGGGTAGCGTTGGAGACCCCTCATCTTGTACCGGGGTCAGACCTGCTTCGTTCAGGTGTCTTCCACCCTACGATGAAGTCATGTTTCAGTTGCCTACTTTTAGCGCAAACAACCCAATTGGTGGAAATCCTCAAATCTCAATCAATCCCAATACAGGCCTTATAACAGGCATACCTATGATCAATGGCCAATACGTAGTTGGCGTATGTGTCAAAGAATTTAGAGATGGTAAGTTAATTGGCACCATACGGCGAGATTTTCAATTCAACGTTACAGTATGCCAGATTGCGGTTTCAGCAGCTCTTGACACAGATGTTTCTAAACTCAAAGATGGTTATGTGGATATTACTCAGGATGGAAAACTTTTTAATTTCAAATCCTGTGGCAGTAAGCTCATCCCTTTCCTCAACAAAAGCACAGAAATTCGAAATATCCAGGGGTATGAATGGCATATCAATGACGGCACAAAGATTGATACGTTCAAAACCGCCAACCTGGATTACATGTTTACCCGCTTTGGAAGGTTTTCAGGTCAAATGATCCTGAATCCTGAACTATCAGGATGTACAGATACCGCTCAAATAGTGTTGGATATCTTCCCTGCGGTAGATGCCAATTTTGATTTTGCCTACGACACCTGTGTGGCTGGTCCCATCATTTTTACAGATCTTTCAACGAGTGGCGCCGGTCCCGTTACCGGCTGGGAGTGGGCATTTGAAGCAGATACCATCAGCAGGGTGCAAAACCCGGTTTTTGAATACAAGACTCCGGGCATCAAGCCGGTGGCATTAACAGCCTTTGATGGCAATGGCTGCAAGGATACAAAAATTATCGATCTTCCCTACCTGCCGGTGCCCGCCTTGGTGGTGGTTGAACCAACAAAATTTACTGCCTGCATCCCGGCCGATATTTATTTTAGCAACTTGTCTTACCCGATAGACGAATCTTATACACTGGAATGGGACTTTGGTGACGGACAATTTTCCGAGCAAATCAGCCCAAGCCATCGGTATGAGGAGACCGGAATTTTTGATGTTTCTCTAAAAATCACCTCTCCTATTGGATGTACCACCGAGGCCAACTATCCCAACTGGGTCGAAGTCCTTGAAAGTCCATTGGCCAACTTTATTTACACTCCTGAAAAATTAACGAACTTCGAAAAAACAGCTGCATTTACCAATCTCAGTGAAAACCAAATTTCGGTTCTTTGGAATTTTGATGGCAGTGGTATTTCATTTGACCTCAACCCCACTTATACTTTTCCGGATACGGGGATGTATCTTGTGTCATTGATAGCCTTTCATGAAAATGGCTGTACGGATACAGCTACTGCCAATATTGATGTGATGCCTCTGGTTACCCTGGTGATGCCCAATGCCTTTACTCCCAACAACGATGGCCTGAACGACGATTTCAGGGGTTATGGCTTTGTTGACGCGATTGCAGATTATAAAATGAGCATCTGGAACCGATGGGGTGAAATGATCTTTGAAACCGACAATCCCCTCATTGGCTGGAATGGCAGTAAAAATAACAGCGGTCATGAATCACCGGTTGGTGTCTACGTGTATCAGGTTGAATACCTGGCTCCCCGGGGGGATGTGAAGAAGCTGAGAGGTCATGTAACCCTTGTTCGATAAACAAAATTTTGTCTTAACTATACCTTAGTTTAAGTGTAATATTCCTATTTTACACCCGATTTTAGTATAAAATATGGAATTTGCGTCTTTTTACACCGATACTCAGCAATTTATTGTTTTTGGAGCAGAACACATACAGGTATTGATCGCCTGCCTGCTCTTTGGCATGTGGTTTATCTACAATGGCAAATACAAATGGGCAGATGATCAGAAGCGCTCTTATGCAAAAAGATTGGCCGTGGTCATGATGGTACTCCAGCTTTTTAAACCTGCCATTCGTTTATTTTTGGGTAACTATAACCACGAAACGGATCTGCCCTTCCACCTATGCAGTTTGATGCCATTTACCTTATATTTTATCTATCTCACCGGCAGCAGACAATGGTGGGCCATCTTCTTTTTCTGGATCATGGCCGGTACCTTTCAAGCTCTGTTTACCCCTACCCTTACTGATGTATTGCCCCACTATGAGTCACTCCGCTACTGGGGCGTTCATGCCGGTGTGGTCATCCTGGCCCTATTTGGCTATTTTGCTATGAACTGGCGACTCAAGCCCATGGACATAGTATGGTCTGGACTAGCCATGAATGCAACCGCGTTGATAATATATCCGTATAATTGCCTTACACACTCCAATTACTTTTTTCTCAATGCCAAACCTCCCGGCACCACTCTGTATTCACTGTTACCCGAATGGCCCTGGTACATCCTGTCTCTGGAATTGGTGTTGGCAATCCTATTTAGCCTGTTGTATGCGCTGTTTCAATTTACACCTGCATTGATGCGCCAATTGATCGTGTTGATCAAGCCTGCCCAGTTGGGTCAGTGAGCCTTTAAATAATGATCTACGCGGTTTAAAGCGTTATCTCGAATGCTGAAGTAATAAAAATTAACATCCGCTACGTGGTAGTTTTTGGTGGTAAGAAAAATGGAACCTGGAAATTTCGGTTTTGTAGCCCAAAGAATATTACCCCTAATCTGAGCATCTACCAGATGGATATAGATGTCGTTGAAGTCTCTCAAAATTGTACCCGGATTGTGATTGGCCGACATGTACTCTGCACTTCTGGTCCATGAAAGGGGATTGGTTACCACTACTTCCTTTTCTTTCCAGGTTGGCTCATACCCCTTCTTAAAGGTACGCCATCCGGTGAAGCAGCCCGTTTGGTCAGGGTTTTCACAAGGGGGCAAAGCACTAAAGTCATCCCGGTGCACAGGCATGCCCAATAAATACGCTGCTACCAAATGTTTTTGCAATTCCTTGCCATCAACCAGCTCTTTGATCAACCTGATGGCATGGGTAGTACCCTGGCTATGAGATGCAATGATAAAGGCCCTCCCTTCATTGTAATGGCTGAGATAATACAAAAAAGCTTCTTTGACATCCCGATAAGCCAAATCAAAAGCCGCTTTGGCAGAAATAGTGTCATTTGTAAAATAAGCGTGCAAATGTGCCTGCCGGTACCGAGGTGCATATACCTGGCCTGCAGCATTAAAAGCACTGGCCTGAAAATGGATGGCGCCATCATCAGTTACTTTATTGGTCCTGCTGTCATCCAACCTTGCATTCCATTGGTCATTACCCCGCTCATCGAGGTAACTTGTAGGGTGTAGAAAAAACACATCAGCCTGCCTTTTTTCTCCAAATACTGTATTGCCTTCAGGCCTTTCATCTGCCAGATCCTTTTTATCAGGATGGGAAGCCCAAAGTTCCAATTGCCCATAATCAGGAGACGCAGATTCTACCCAAACAAATGCCTGACGGGGTATCTTTGATGCACACGATGTGAATAAAAGTAAGGATAAAGCCACGAAAATATTTTGATGCATTGGAAGATAAATTAGGTCAGTGATCTACATAAAAGAAGTAACGATTCAGATGGCTGCTTTCAGATTAAAATAATAGATTATTTTGAGCCAGATGAGGCTTGTTTCAGCAAGCTCAGCACCTCGTTTTTGAGGAGTCATTGCAGCGCCGTGGTGACGAAAATAGCTGAAATATCACGCAAAATTGCCATTTTTAATTGAAATTGAGAACACCTGAATATATACAAAAAGAGGGAAGTTTTTGCTTCCCTCTTACTATTTTTAACTTGCTTGTTTCAGCTTTTCTTTATTCCGTTTTAGCTGCCTGACGATGATTTCGTGGGCCTGGTCTAAAGATGATTCGAAGGTCTTATCAGTAGCAGAAGCAAAAATCGTTTTTCCCGGTAATTTGGCTTCCAATTCTACAATTTTGTCTTTTACTTGCCCGGAATTTTCAAGCTTGAGAAATACTTCTACTCCCAGAAGCTTGTCATAAAACTTGACCAATTTATTCAGCTTTTCGGAAATGTGGTCTCTCAGTTTTCCGTCTGCTGTAAAATGGACCGTATTGATGTTAATTTTCATACTTAAATGTTTTAAAAGTGTGAATAAATATTTCTTCAATATACAGGGTATTGACAAAAAAATCAAGACCCATTTTTATACTTTCTCTGAGCTTACTCATAATCAGGCCTTTGGGTGAAATTTTTGATAAATTTCTTTTAAACGCTCAATGGAATTGTGGGTATATACCTGAGTAGCTCCCAAATTGGCATGTCCCAACAACTCTTTGATGGCATTGATGTCGGCTCCATTATTGAGCAAATGGGTAGCAAAGCTGTGGCGTAACACGTGAGGGCTCTTTTTTTCAGCACTGGGCGCCAGCTTCAGATACTGGTTAACAATGCCGTAAACGGTACGTGGATCTAGTTTTTTGCCCTTTCCAGACAATAGTAAGTAATTGCCTTCTAGTACTATATCACTAAAGTGCTCTTTTCGCACATCCAAGTATTCATTTAAAAAACGGATGCTATCTGCCGGCATTGGCACAATCCGCTCTTTTTTACCCTTTCCCAAAACCCTAATTTCCTTTCTGCTCACATTGAGGTCCTCTACCTTTAGTTGTAGCAGTTCCGACCTTCGCATGCCCGTAGTATAGAGTAAAAACAAAATGGTTTTATCACGCCATTGGGTATAGTTGTCGGCTTGCATATCCGTTGCAGCTAATACTGTTGGAATTTCATCTTCCATTACGTAAGAGGGCAGGCGTTTTCCCACCTTGGGAGCAGCTACCTTTTTCATGGGATTTTTCTGCACATGTCCATGCTTCAATGCATACTTGTAAAAGCTGTTGAGTGCTGACAACTTACGATTGACTGATCTCGGAGTTATTTCGTTTTTGCTCAATGAAACCACCCACGACCTAACCATAAGGTGGCCTGCTAGCAATAGATCGCCATTTTCATAAGTTTCCGCGAGGTAGTTGCTAAATTGATTAAGATCGTTGGCATAGGAAATAACGGTGTGTTCGCTGTACTTCTTTACCTTGGCCAAATAAGATGTGAACGTATCGATCATATGAACAAATATATTACGTTTTTTCTTAATATGTATAATTTTTTTGAAAAAACATACTATTTGCAGAAATCTAAATTCAGACCGGCTTCAATCTGTTTCCCCACTATTTTTGATGACGTGGCAAATGTGCTATCTTTGACAAGTGGACACCAATGACTTTTTGCTCGAAATCAAAAACTTTGGCCTCTCACTGACCACAGGAGAGGGTGAGAAGGTCTTGTTGGAGAATGTAGACCTTTCAATACCAGGCGGAAGTTTTGTAACTCTCACCGGAAAATCGGGCTGTGGCAAAACGGTACTGGCCCGAAGCATTGCTGGCCTCTACCCTTCCCGCCAAAGCCAGGTCCGTGGGTATCAATTCTTTCAAGGTACAGCTCTGGACAACACACTGCGCAAAAAAATCATGGGCAATGAAATCGCTATGGTTTTTCAGCAACCTGCCCAATCCTTCGATCCGGTGATGCGTCTGGGCAACCAACTCGTTGAAACCTGGCTCCGTCATCGTCAGGGCACCTCTGCCCAGGCCCGAAACCATGTCAGGGAGTGGCTCGCCAATTTTAACCTGGGCGATTTGGATCGCATTTTAAAAGCCTACCCTCATCAATTGTCGGGCGGTCAACTACAGCGTGTATCGCTGGCAGCTGCTACCCTACACCAACCCAAATTACTAATTGCAGACGAGGCCACTTCAGCTCTGGATGCCGATAATGAAAAAGACATCATTGATCTCATCCAACAAATGCGTAAGACTACCGGAATGGCGGTGCTGTGGATCAGTCATGACCTGCCCGCAGCCCTTCCCATTTCAGACCACATCTATGTGATGGACAATGGCAGGATCACTGCGTCTGCACCAGCAGTACACTTTCAAAAACATGCCTCAGATCCTGCAAGCCTGGAACTATTGTCTGCAGTATATCGCCCATCTTGGCAAAGGTCAGATCAGGATGAGCCATTGTTAAAGGTAAAAGATATCTCCAAAAAATTTGACCAAAACACCCTATTTGATAAATTTAGCATGCAACTATGTCGCGGTCAGCGACTTGCTATTGCGGGCCCCAGTGGTTGTGGTAAGTCAACTCTGGCGCGCATCATAGCCGGTGTAGAGGACGTGCAGGGAGGAAAGGTGACATGGCAGGATTCATCAATTAAGCCTTCCTCGAGGGTCCAGTTGATTTTCCAACATCCTGCTCTTTCGCTCAATCCCAGGATGACCATCGCACAAAGTTTATCGGAACCCTATCGCATTCACAAGCGGTCATACAATCGTTCGGTACTGACAGAAAAATTATCAGAAGTGCAGCTGACCGAGGAAATGCTGGACCGATATCCCCACCAGCTTTCAGGCGGACAGCTGCAAAGAGTTTGTATTGCCAGGAGCCTGGTACTCCTCCCCCAACTGCTGATTTTGGATGAAGCCGTCACTGCTCTGGATGCCGTCAACAAGGTCCAGATCCTATACCTACTCGATCAGATGCACCAAAAATACAACATGGGCATGTTGATGATTACCCATGATCAACAGCTGGCCCATTTGTTTTGTGATGAAGTTATGACCCTTTCAGAAATTCATAGTGATTTTTAACTGACCAAGAATTACATAATAATCTCGATTAGCTGATAAATCCCTCGGATAATTTTCCTGGAAATCTTTTTCTCCTAAATTTATTAAACTTTATTTAACAAATGGGTATCCAGCGAAGGATAAAACCCTAACGTTATAAATTTGACTTTTACTTCTAGAAGGAATTTTTTCTCATTATTTTAATCTTGTTTATGAATTACATCAAGCTTACCCTGCTTGCCGCTGCTCTATTGTACCTATGTCCTACTGCCAATGCTCAGGAATTCAAATTGCCCAAAAACGAAATTGAACTCAGTAAATTTAGTTTAGGTTTCAGCAAAGATTTTGGTCTGATTCAGGGAGGGATTGGCATCACCTACCGGCGAATGTTATCCAATCACTTTGCACTGCAGGCCAAGGCAACACAAACATATATTAATTTGGCCGGAAGTGAAGAAGGTACGCGATACCTTAGTGGTAGTCTGGGATTGGGCGCCACCTACTTCTTTAAACCCACCAGAGAGGGTTTTTTTATCTCTGCCGGACTCCAGCGAAATTATTTGTTTGATCTTACCAATAGTCAAAACTTAAGGAAGAGTTACAGCATCACCTCCTCTTTGGGTTACAGAGCCGACCTGGGCAAAAATTTCTACCTAATGGGAGGACTGGATGTGAATTATAATCTTACCTATAAAAGTGTGGAACTAAAACCAAGTATCGGAGTGGGTATTCGTTTCTAATTAAAATAAATCAACAGGGCATTTATTGTATTCACGAATATTTTTATAGCAAGATCACTTCTCAGCAGCCATGCTGTGATTTAACCCAACCCAAGATATGTTTAGTTGTTGCTAAACCGGCACCCCGTATAAATCGTAGTCGTCTGCCTCGGTTATTTGTATGGTAGAAAAATCGCCCAGCCTGACAAAGTGTTTTTTGGCGTCCACCAAAACCTCGTTGTCAACTTCAGGACTGTCGTATTCGGTTCGACCAATAAAGAACTCACCCTCTTTGCGGTCAAACAAAACCTTAAAAGTTTGTCCTACTTTGTTATGATTTTTGTCATTGCTGATATCCTGCTGAATAGCCATCAAGGTAGATGCTCTTTCTTCTTTGACGTCAGCGGGCACATCGTCTTCCACCAAATAGGCAGACGTGTCTTCTTCGTGTGAATATTGAAAGACCCCCAGTCGCTCAAACTGCATTTCTTTTACAAAGTCGCACAGCTCTTCAAACTCCTCTTCGGTCTCTCCAGGAAAGCCAACGAGGAAGGTGGTTCGAATAGCGATGTCCGGCACGCGTTTGCGGGCTTCAAAGATCAGTTGTCGTTGTTCTTCGCGTGTGGTCTGCCTTTTCATTCGTTGCAACACTCCATCAGAAGCGTGTTGCAGAGGAATATCAAGGTAATTACAAACTTTGGGCTGGCGGGCAATGACGTCAAAGATTTCCAGTGGAAATTTACTGGGATAAGCATAATGCAGCCTGATCCATTCGATGCCCTCTACTTCACACAGGGCGTCCAGCAATTTGGGCAGTGCGCGTTCTTTATATAAATCAAGTCCATAGTAGGTAAGTTCCTGGGCAATGAGCATAATTTCTTTGACACCCATTCGGGCCAGGTTTTGCGCCTCCTGCACCAGCGACTCGATGGTACGGGATACGTGACCTCCGCGCATTAAAGGAATGGCACAAAAAGAACAGGTGCGATTACAGCCCTCAGATATCTTAAGATAGGCATAATGCTGGGGTGTAGTGGTAATTCGCTCCCCTACCAGTTCATGCCGGTAATCGGCATTAAACTTGGCTAGGATGCCAGGTAATTCCATGGTGCCAAAAAATGCGTCAACCTCCGGTATCTCTGTTTCGAGGTCATCCTTGTAACGTTGTGACAAGCAGCCGGTAACGTACAATTTATCAATGCCCCCCTTTTTGCGAATGGCTGCATATTCCAAAATGGTATTGACCGATTCTTCTTTAGCCAGATCGATAAAGCCACAGGTGTTGACAATGATGATGTTGGCTTTCTCCTCGCTGTCATGGACCACGTCTATGTCGTTGGCCTTGAGCTGGGTCATCAGGTTTTCCGAATCCACAATGTTTTTCGAACAACCTAAGGTGATGATATTGACCTTGTCTTTTTTTAGGGTTTTTGCCTTCAAGATTATGCCTTTTGGTACATGACTTCTTTCACCGCACGAATCACTTTGGCAGGATTGGGCATGTACTCTTCTACAAAGGTAGGCGCATAACCCAATGAAGTATCCGCCGCATTGACACGCACAACAGGAGCATCCAGATAATCAAAGGCATATCGCTGCATCTCATAGGCAATCTCTGCCGATACGCCGGCAAATGGCCAAGACTCATCTACCACTACCATTCGGTTGGTCTTTTTTAAAGATTCTACCAGGGTCTTATGGTCCAGTGGACGAATGGTACGCAAGTCAATCACTTCTGCAGAGATGCCTTGTTTTTCCAATTCGATGGCCGCTTCTTTAGCTACTTCCATCATCTTGTTGTAGGCAACTATGGTCACATCAGTTCCTTCTCTTCTGATAGCTGCTTTGCCAATAGGTACCACATAATCTCCGTCAGGAACCTCTCCTTTTAGACCATACATGATCTCTGATTCCATCACACAAACAGGATCGTTGTCGCGAATGGCTGCTTTCAGCAAACCTTTGGCGTCGGCAGGGTCAATACAAGAAATGACCTTAAGTCCCGGCACATTGGCCATCCAGCTCTCAAAAGTCTGTGAGTGTTGTTGTGCCAATTGCCCAGCCGCACCCGATGGCCCCCTGAATACGATAGGACACATAAACTGTCCGCCTGATTGGGTAAGGGTCTTAGCGGCATTGTTGACTATCTGGTCAAAAGCCAAAACTGCAAAGTTCCAAGTCATAAATTCTACAATCGGACGTAAGCCATTCATGGCAGCTCCCACACCGATGCCGGCAAAGCCCAGCTCAGCAATGGGGGTGTCGATTACGCGCTTGGGTCCAAACTCATCGTGCATGCCCTTACTTACTTTATAAGCTCCGTTGTATTCAGCTACTTCTTCACCCATCAGGAAAACGGTTTCATCGCGACGCATTTCTTCGCTCATGGCCTCTCCCAGGGCTTCTCTCAATGTAATCACTCTTGACATGGATTGCAATTTTTTTAGGCTGCAAAGATAAGGGATATACCTATAAAATGGAGGGCTATTTTTGACGATTTCTCAACCCATTTTGCTGATTTCGTATGTTAGAATGACTTCAAATGAGGTTGATGTAAAAAAAACACACATCCTATCGCTCTGATTATCTGTTACTTATACACAAATAATCACTTTTGCTTATCTCATTAAGCATTTTTACCTTTTTTTATATATTATATTCACTATTTTAAACCTATTCTGATTATTTAATTAATCTTTATTCTGCCTTTATGTTTTGTTTAATACACATATTTTTGTATTTTTGCGTTATACTCTAGTTAAATTGGAAAAAATTTACGATATCCACCAGCGTTTCCTACAGCAGAAAAGACCCTCTTTTCAGCGTTATCTCTTGCCGCTGATACAATGGGAAGATCGCCTGATGGCCATCAAAGGAGCCAGAGGTGTTGGAAAGACCACCATGATCCTTCAGCACATCGAACAAAAGTTTGGTGAAAACTCCAATGCACTCTATGTTTCAATGGACAACATTGCGGTGAAGCCCTACTCCATTTTTGACATAGCCGAATACCACGTGAACCGGGGCGGCACCCACCTATTCATAGATGAAGTACACAAATATGCAGACTGGAGCAGAGAGTTAAAATCTATTTACGATCTCTTTCCTGAATTGAAGGTTGTATTTTCAGGCTCGTCAATGCTGCAAATCTATAAATCATACGCTGACCTCAGCAGACGGACCTCCACCTATCATTTGTTTGGCCTTTCTTTCCGGGAATACCTTATCATGGAAACAGGTATCTCATTTGATTCTTACACCCTGCCTTTCATACTGGAAAATCACATTGACCTGGCCAAAGAGATTGCAGCAAAAGTCAAAATCTTTGATTACCTGCCATCTTATCTCAAATATGGATACTACCCATTTTACAGAGACAATCCAGATCAATACGTATTCCGCTTAGAACAAGTAATCAATACCATCCTGGATGTAGATCTTCCCCACATGGTAGAAATCAATGCAGTTAATATCTTTAAGATGAAAAAGCTACTTTATCACCTGGCTACTGCAGTACCCTTCCAGCCCAACATCAGCAAGCTGGCTGCAAGCCTGGAGGTCAATCGCAACACCCTCAGTAGCTACATTCACTACCTACACGAAGCCGGTCTCATTCAATTGCTGCTCGACGCCGGTAAAAGCTATAGCCTCTTTTCAAAGCCGGAAAAAGTATTTCTCCAAAACTCCAACCTGCTCTACGCCATCAGTCCCGAAAACGCAGAAAAAGGTACCCTCAGAGAAATGTTTTTTTTCAACCAGCTAAGCGCCTATCACAAAGTAAGCTACTCACCCATCGGAGATTTCCTAATAGATGAAAAATGGATCTTTGAAGTGGGCGGCCAACCTAAAAAATTTAACCAGATTAAAAATACGAATCAAAGCTACCTTGCTGTTGATGATACGATCTTTGGCTCTAAACACAAAATTCCTATCTGGCTTTTTGGTTTTCTATATTAATCAAATTCAATTACGAATTAAAAATTACGAATTACGATATTCAATTACGAATTAAGAATTACGGGGGGCAATTACGATATACAATTACGAATTAAAAATTACGAATTACGGGAGGCAATTTCGAATTATAGATTACGAATTACGTTTAGACCCTTATTGAGGCTACAGTTGCTGAGAAAGGCATTTCGCAGTTCCCTCCCAATCTCGATCCATTTAGGATCTCGATTTGCAGCTAAGCTGCAAGCGGTCGGTCATGAATTACGGGGGCAATTACGATATACAATTACGAATTAAAAATTACGAATTACGGGAGGCAATATTTTTAATTCGACATTCGTAATTCGACATTCGTAATTCGTAATTCGACATTCGTCATTCGTAATTCGACACTCGTAATTCGTAATTCAACACTCGTAATTCGTAATTGATAAAAGTTAAAAATTTATTAAATGAAAGGATTAAGCTTGACCAATATTCAAAAACTCAATAAGTTTACAAAAATCCCGCGCATGAAAGATAACAACCTAATAGCTGAAAAATCCTTTGACTTCGCTGTTGTAGCCGTTGACATATACAAGGTATTGAGATTCGAACAAAAAGAATTTGTTTTGTCAACCCAATTTCTTCGATCTTCCACTTCTGTTGCCGCTAATGTAGAAGAAGCTATCGGAGCCCAATCAAAACGCGACTTCTTACATAAAATTTCGATCGCATACAAAGAAGCACGCGAAACAAAATTATGGATCAGATTAATTAAACACGCCAATTTTATTGATACCTCCAAAGCTGATCAGCTACTCAATGGAGCAGAAGAATTATGCAAAATATTAGGCAAAATTCAATTGACCATAAAAGAAAGACTGTAATCCTCATTCAGAAGTATACCTCTCTGATCCCCAGCTTTCCTCTCTCCCAAAATTCGTAATTCGACATTCTCAATTCGAAATTCATGACTGAACGGTCGCTACGCAGTAGCTATTTGATTGCCAGTGGCAATCAAAAGTGAAGGAACCACGAGCTCCGCGAGTGGCTACTTCAAATCTAATTCAAAAACATTCGTAATTCGTAATTCGACATTCGTAATTCGTAATTCGACATTCGTAATTCTTAATTCGACATTCGTAATTCTTAATTCGACATTCGTAATTCGACATTCGTAATTCGACATTCGTAATTCGTAATTCACAATCACCCCACCATCTCCATCTTCTCCCCCAAACAAACCAACATATTCCCTTCAATATTATAATCCAGCTTCGTAAAAAAAGTAGTTTCAGGGCTCAGGGTAAATTCTACCGTAGCCAACTGAATACAATGGCCATTATCCAAAGAAATCAAAAACTCAACAGGTATATCAATTTTTTCCTGTACACTGCCATCGTAATCGTGGACCTCATAGCCCGACCATCTTACATCTAAATCGGTGATTACTGAACCCTTGATATTGAGGTAAGGCACACTCTCTGCAAGATCAACTTCATAGTGATCAAAGCCTTCCATAAAATCAATCAGCGGTTGAGCATGAAAGGCAAAATTGCCGGATTCGTCGTGGAAACAAAAGGAAAAAAGACTTTCTCCACTTCTAATTTCAAATCCTCCATCGCTGATCCATATCCTGCCTTCTTCGTATTCAATGTAGTGCTCGGCCAGCATGTGCAAAGAGACATCGTCAATGGGCTTTCCGATAAGGGCTTCTTTCCATGCTTCAGTGAGTTGTGCGGTGTTTTCCATGTTTTGATCTGCTTAATCCAACAACAGCCACCTGAAACCCAATCGCATTCTGTTGTCAAACTGCGGGTGAAATACTGCCAGGTAATTGAGCCTGTTGTTGAGGTATTCTTGTATGTTTTCAAATTTAAAAAAGATGCGGAACTTCGACACCTTGCCCAATATGTAAAAATCGGCGCTGTAGTATTGATCCTGGTACGACTGATTACCTTTGTAATAAGTACCGGTGACCACATCATATTCAGGCACTACAAAATCGGGGATGTATTTTACTTCCAGTCCTGTTCTAAGTAGGAGGTTTTTCCTAAAAAAGAAACGCTCCAGATAAAGGTTGGATTTTACGTATAATTCAGGTAGAGCTATAAAATCTACATTGAAGCGTTGCCAAAAGGCATGGCTCTCCAGGTGAATACTTTTCCATTTCCAATGTTGGCTTATGGTCGCAGCGGTTATCTGTACATTGCCATCGTACTGAACTGGCAGGGCAACTTCATTTCTATATACAAAGTTGTCTATAATTTGTTGACTTAAGCCGGCGTGGATGCCCAACCATGGCAATGAAATACCTGCGCTAAATCGGGTTCCCAAAACATTGTTGAGCGGATCATTGTACACTTCTGTTTTATTGAGGGCCAGAAATTCCTGATTCCAGGCTGCCTGGGAATTGAAAAATGACACAGATCCATCTAAAATTGCCAACTTGCCCAGGTTAAGGGTGGTGTTGCCTTCCGCTAAAAAACTACCTGCATTGGCTCCAATCCCCAAACGGGCCCGGGTAAAGATGTCCAACGTCTTACCCGCGGCAATTTTCCCATCAAAGCGAAGGGTAAGATCATTGATGCTTTTTTGATTGACTCCATCGTTCAGACTAAAATTGTCGTACACCAGCGCAAGGGTTCCGTCAGCTTTCTTCCATTGGGATCTGAGTAAAAAACTGTTAGACCATTGGGTAATGCTTACCCTGTTTCGTATGCCACGTGTGTCAATGAGGTAATTATTGTAAAAAAGGGTATCAGTTTTGGCGGTCAGGTCAACATCGTAGTAATTGACATATCCTGTTTTGACATCAAGCTTATGACCTATGGCAAATCTCGACTCTGCCGCTGGCTTGCCATCGAGGCTGAGGGTGGAGTAGAGAAAATATACTTGTTGATCGTACCTTGTTTTTGTATCACCTAAGTTGACCGGAACATTGATCCTGAATTGACCGGAAGCCCTGACCACCACGGCTGTATCAACACCACCATTGTGCTGCTCGTTATTGGTATTGGAAATAAAGCCCATAACAAAATCGAGTTTTTCCGCCAATGTTGTCCATCTGACTGCAGTGGCAAGGTTGGTAGTACGAGTTCCCTGATTTTGATAAAATCCGGACTGAGAAAGTCTTTTGTAATTCAACGAAATGGCCAGGCCATCACTAAATTTTTGACCGTATTCAGCTCCAACCACAAAGTTTTGCTGGGATCCAAAAATAGGTGAAAAATAAAGATCCGCCATGGGTCGCTCAGAATCGTAAAACCGGATGGAATCTGCCATAAAATTAAATCCATCATAAGCCCGGTAACCCGAGTTGAAACCATAGAGCGGCTTGAATTCAAACAATGGCGAAATGCCCATCGACCCGACATTGCCCGTATTGAGATCGTTGAATTTTTTCCTTCGTGCCGGGTCTGCATCCTGAAAAAAGTTGCCGAGCGTAGTATCCGCATTCACAAAAATCTGCCCGGGATTACCAGGGTGGAAATACTTGTATTGGAAAGGAGGCAACTGGATAGAATCTGCGGTAACCAGGCTGGTATCCCCTCCGGCGGGCGGGTATTGGGCGATCAGCAAAAGAGGGAAGAGCAGCAGGAATCCTATAAAATATATACGCATATTATCCCATTGTTCTTTTGATAAGCCCCCCGTCAACTGAGATGGTTTGCCCTGTAATAAAAGCAGCATGAGGTGACAGCACCCACAAAGCCAGGGAGGCCAGATCGGCGGGGTTGCCTAACTTACCGGTAAGATTTTCTTTCTCAAATAGGTGGCGGGCTTCATCTGGTGAGATGCCTAGCAACATGGATTTGTTGGCAAATAGACGTTCCATAGCAGGAGTTGCATGATAACCGGGTGCCAGGACATTGGCTGTAATGCCGTGTTGGGCAATTTCCTGACTGAGGGTCTTGACAAATCCTACAACAGCCAGTCGCATAGAATTACTCAAGACCAGGTTTTCAATGGGCTGCTTTACGGCTGCACTTTCTATGTATATGATACGGCCATAACCCTGAGGTACCATTTTATCCAGCAGTTCATGGGTAATCTTCACCTTCCACCTCAATATAGAGGCGTAGGCAGCGTCCCAATCAACCATCTGGGTTTCGGCAAAAGATTTGGCTGGTGGACCACCCGCATTCACAACCATACCGTCCAACAGTCTGCTTCCAATCAACCGAAAGAGGTCAGCAATCACTGCATCTGTGGTAATATCCCCTTGAAGTACTTCTACCCTACTGCCATATTTAATTTGCATTTCTTCAAGCCCCTCCGGTTTGCGGGCATTAATAATAACAGAGGCTCCTTCTTCAAGTAAAGAGGCAGCAATGGCAGCACCAAATCCACTTGTGGCTCCGGTTACTACAAACAACCTGTTACTTACTTGAAAATCCATGGGCTATACGTTATAACATTCTTTCTAAAAAGTTATAAATCTCTTTTTCGAAAGCAGAAAATTCTCCATCGGTCAAAAATTGGGAACGAATAGAATCCAACAATTGTTGCTTCAACTCTGGTGTAGAGAAATATTGCTCTTTGTATTTCAGTATAGCATCCAGCGCCTGGTAGTCATTCATGCCGCTGAAAAGAGCAAATTGTTTGTCAAAAATTTCCGCTGAAAACTGCTTTTTCAAACTCTCTTTTTCCTCTTCGCTGAACTCCATGTCAACATGCGAGGTATAGATGAGCAGAAAACAAACAAATTCTTCGCGATTCCATCCTGTGTTTGTCATAAGGCTTGTTTTGGACAAAAATAAACACTTTCAACCATACCCTCGTATAAGCAGACAGGAAAGACCAAATTGATCATTAAATAGTATAGCCGACATTTTTTCATTTTATCCTATTTTTTTCGTCCCGCTTTGTTTATTTTTGTGAAAATTCAACCCATGAAAAAGTTTATTCTGCCAATCCTGCTCTTTACCACATACTATAGCTATGCTCAGTGGACCAGCTTTTATTTTGACCCCAGGATAGACCAACAGCCCTGTATTGAAGACACAACCAAGCTGATCAATTCGTATGAGAATTTTGACATCTACCAAACTGTGGACAATGATGTCAATGGACAGCGCGACACAATCTGCCTAAGTCTCGTAGATGGGAAACTTCCCTTTAATTTGGTAGATGTAAGCAAACCTGTGTTTATTCGTTTCAATAAAAAAGGAGATTTCGGAGACTCACTTCTGCTCTCCAATGCCTTATACAGCATCCGGTATAATTTCAATGCCAACGAAGGAGGTTTTGTCAATCCTGATGATTGTAAGCAGGGTGGATGTTCCAAATTGGTCATTGTGACCAAAGAAAAGTGGTTGGCCACCGGCCAGGACACACTGCGCAAAACAGAATTTATTGGCAACATCATCCACAACCAATGCATCTTTCAAGATGAGATTTGTTTTCCCACATCCAAATGGGACAGCATCTATTTGACAGATTGGTGGTGGGAGGTCTATCTCAACCCACTTCCAACCTCCAATGCAACTTTGACTTTTGAAGGGGCATGGGGCTATCCGCAAGACTTTGTTTCTAAGGTAGATGAATTAATGCCTATAACTAAGCCAGTGATCAATAATAGGGTGGAGGTCAGTCCTTATCAATTGGTGCCACAATCTTTTGGCAGCAATTACCTGGTTGTCCATAACAAAGCCGGAATTCCCTCTCCCCAAAACAGAGATGACAAAATAGTAAGTCTTTCACCCAACCCTTCCACTCCTGTAGATATCACCCTTAAACTCAATTATGAATCCTTTTATTTTCAGGAATACACCGCCTTTGTACCTTCCCGGGTAGAGGGCAGTGATACGGTACACCATCATTTTACCATCCTGCAGGATGGGGGCGACATGTGTCTGGAAGTCATTGATGTACGGATGGGAGATGATACCAAATATCTATATAAAAGTGGCCATATAGATTTTGCCGATAAGACAGCTTGTATCTTTTTTAAGCAGGGTTCCACCCTGGAAATAGCGGATGGATCCCATTTGTTTTATGGACATAAAAGTATGGGCATGCTTGGACTGGCAGATGCAAATCTGAAAGTAGGTATGGGTGCTTCCCTTGTTTTTGATGGCACCCTGATAATCAACAGCGATTTTGTAGCAGGCTCTGTGATAGAGCTGGCTCCCAATGCCCGATTGATCTTTGGTGACCACGCATCGGTATTAGCAGCAGGCCGCGCCAATGAAAAAGTGAGGGTCAAGGCAAGCCCATGGCAGATAGATTGGGGCACACTCTCAATAGAAGAAAAAGATCATTTTATTTTGCAAGAAAATGAAATTCCCAATTACGAAACGCATTGTTTTTACCCCAATCCCACGAGCAATGAATTGTATTTTTATACAGGGCTTTCCGGGCAAAAATATACCATTTCAGATCTCACAGGTAAACTATTGATGAAAGGCAGCTGTGGTTTGGAAAGTCTGGATATAAGTCAATTGCATCCTGGCATTTACCTCATGCAGGTGGGAGAAAAAAGTGAAAAGTTGATAAAACTTTAGTTCTTAAATCCTCAAATGTTGGTAAGCCTCTTGCCTTAACAAATGGTCTGCCAGGGTCAAGGCCGCCATGGCTTCCACAATGGGTACCGCCCTGGGTACAACACAGGGATCGTGTCTGCCTTTGCCGGCCACACTGGTTTCTTCACCCAAAGTGTTGACCGTAGCTTGTTCGGCTACGATGGTGGCTACAGGCTTAAAGGCTACGTTAAAATAAATGGGCATACCATTCGAAATGCCTCCCTGAATGCCACCACTGTAATTGGTAGCAGTCGCTATTTTATCATCTGACTTTACAAAGGCATCATTGTGTTCACTGCCTCTCATGGTAATGGCTCTGAATCCGCTTCCATATTCAAATCCTTTCACAGCCTGAATACCCATCATAGCGGCCGCCAGATCTGCTTGTAGTTTATCAAAGACAGGTTCTCCCAAGCCTACGGGAACGCCCGTGATGACACAACTGACCCGGCCTCCAATGGTATCTCCTTCTTTTCTAACTTCTCTGATGAATGCCTCCATTGCTTCCGCTGCCTCGGCATCAGGGCAACGCACTACATTGCTGTCTATTGAAGAAAGATCAAGATTGGGGTTTAATGGGTCAATGGCTATCGGACCCACCTGACTCACAAAGGCGGTAATATGAACATTGTAATGACTTAAGAGCATATTGGCAAAACACCCGGCAGCTACCCTGGCGGCAGTTTCTCTGGCCGACGAACGCCCCCCGCCTCTGTAATCGCGGTGACCATATTTGGCATGATAAGTATAGTCTGCGTGGGAGGGTCTGAACGTATCGGATAGATGGGTGTAGTCGGTCGACTTCGCATCGGCATTACGAATCATCAGGTGGATGGGCATGCCGGTGGTCTTGTTTTCAAAAACACCAGAAAGGATTTCTACTGCATCTGCTTCCTTTCTCTGGGTCACAATGGTACTTTGTCCCGGGCGTCTTCTTTCCATCTGAAGGGCAATTAAGGCTTCATCTACGGAGAGTCCAGCAGGACATCCATCAATAACCACGCCTATGGCCGGGCCGTGCGACTCGCCATAGGTGGTTATTCTAAATATTTTGCCGAATGTGTTGCCCACGATACAATGGTTTTATCCTTCAAAGATAAAACATTCAGGGCATTGCTTTTAGGTCCAGGACTTGCGTTTGCCTTTTGGAGCTGGTTTTGCATCAAATTTCTTACGCTCCGTAGGCTTGCCATCAAAT
Source organism: Saprospiraceae bacterium (assembly GCA_017987975.1). Taxonomy (GTDB): domain Bacteria; phylum Bacteroidota; class Bacteroidia; order Chitinophagales; family Saprospiraceae; genus JADKBO01. The sequence continues at coordinate 7,602 of JAGNSQ010000022.1, read as the reverse complement.
TTTTTCCTGTCGGTGGGTTTTTTTGACCCATAACCAGAACCAGATCTGCTGCCCTCGTCTTTTCTGAATCTCCTTTCAGGTTGGTCATTTTGACCCTGATCAGGTCTAACGATCAATCCTTTGTAAGCTGTTCTTTTAAAAGCTTCGATAACGGCTTCCTGGTGGCTGGCCTCTACATCAAAGAGCGACATGTTCTTTCGGATGTCGATCCTACCTATGCCCACTGTAGAGTTGGGCATGTGTTCGTTGATGAGGTTGATGAGGATGCCCGGAGTGATCTTGCTTTGGCTGCCATGATTCATAAAAAACTTTACATAACTGGCACCGCCTCCTGCTTCTTTGGATTTTTTCGATTGTTTATCCGATACATTGATATCAACGGCATCCTTGTAGTAGTCGATAAATCTATTGAATTCAACCAGCACAAATTTTTTAATGAGTTGAATATGGTCGATGTTGGCAATGCTTTCCATAATGGCTGGAAGGAAAGGTTTGATCCTTTCGTCATTGATTTCTACTTCCTTTACTTTATCGATAAGATTGAGCAGTTGGACCTCACAAATTTCTTTGCCGGTAGGTACCATGGCAAGATCGATGGGTTTGCCAATTTTTTTCTCCAGCTGACGAATTTTGTGAAATTCTTTGGTGTGAATGATACTCACTGATTCTCCCGTTTTACCGGCCCTTCCTGTTCGTCCTGACCTGTGGATATAGACTTCAGGATCATCCGGCAGGTTGTAGTTAATTACGTGGGTAAGCTCAGTAACATCGAGTCCCCTTGCAGCAACGTCGGTGGCTACCAACATCTGCAACTGTCTTTTGCGGAACCTGTTCATCACATAGTCTCTCTGCGCTTGCGACAAATCGCCATGCAGAGCGTCTGCGTTGTACCCATCGTGACCCAGTTTATCAGCTATTTCCTGGGTTTCTGCTTTGGTGCGGCAGAAAATGATGGCATAAATGTCTGGATTGACGTCTGCAATGCGTTTGAGTGCATTGTAGCGGTCTTTGGCACTCACCACGTAATAGTAGTGGGTGATCATCTCATTGCTCTTATTTTCACGTCCGGCAGAAATTTCCTGTGGACTGTGCATGTATTTGGAGGCAATGTGACGAATTTCTGCCGGCATGGTGGCAGAAAACAACAAAACCTGTTTGTCTTCTGGTGTACCCGCCAGGATGGCGTCCAATTCGTCTTTAAAACCCATGGAGAGCATTTCATCTGCTTCATCGAGTACCAGGGTTTGGATTTTGTCCACCTTTAATTTCTTCCTTTCGAGCAAATCGAGGGTTCGACCAGGGGTACCCACTACGATCTGAGCACCTTCTTTGAGGGCGCTGATTTGAGTGGTAATATTGGCCCCGCCATAAACAGCTACCGACCGGATTCCAGGCAGGTATTTGGTATAGGATTTAATGTCGTTGGCGATTTGCAGGCAAAGTTCCCGGGTAGGTGCCAGGATCAGCACGCGTACATCGGATTCATTTCCGGTAAGATTTTGGAGTAAAGGAAGCGAGAAGGCTGCCGTTTTTCCGGTACCTGTCTGCGCCAGGGCGATCAGGTCTTTACGGGAATGGATAAGCAATTGCAAGGTCTGCTGCTGGATGGGCGTTGGCGTTACAAAGCCCAGGTCTTTTAATGCAGCCAGGATTTCAGGCTTTAAACCTGAAGTTTCAAAACTATTCATGATTCTAAATATAAATGGGCATTGGCAACAGGTAAACACCTATCGCCTGCCGTGCAAAATTACAGTCTTATAACGAAATGAGTAAATATAGGGCCATACGGCCCTACATTAATCTTCGTCTTTATCTCGCGTATTGAAGTCGCGGTTAAAATCGCGGTTGGAATCACGGTTATAGTCCCTGTTTCCATCCCTGTTGTAGTCTCTGTTAAAAGGACGGCTGTTGTCTCTGTTGCCGCCTCCATCAAATGGGCGTCTGTTGCCATCATTGGTGCGTGGTCTGCGATCTCCGCCGCCACCGCCGCCACTGCCACGGTTGAATCCTCCACCGCCGCCGCTGCCGCGATTGAATCCTCCACCGCCGCCGCCGCCACGATTGAATCCACCACCGCCGCCGCCGCCGCGGTTAAATCCACCACCGCCGCCGCCGCCGCGATTGAATCCACCACCACCGCCGCCGGTTCTTGGTTTGTCAGATCGAACACCCTCGTTTACTACGATGTTCCTTCCATGAAATTCACGTCCGTTCAACGTTTTCATTGCAATGACCGATTCTTCAGTGTCAGCCATTTCTACAAATGCAAATCCTTTTGACCTACCGGTTTCACGGTCAATCATCAGCTTTACACTTGCCACTTCGCCAACTTCTCCAAAAAGGGATCTGATGTCTTCTTCTTTCACATCAAAGTTCAGGTTTCCTACGTATAAATTCATTGTAAAAAATAGAAAAAAAAGATAAATAATTGCAAAGGTAGTCTTAAAGATTTAAATATAGGAAAAAAATTTTATAAATATTGAAAAACAATAATTTACGTTTGAACTTTCCCGCTAAAAAACAAATTTTATATGTGCTTAGTCCTGAAATAGCTCACTTTTACCTTTTAATTGCGGTGTTTGACAATTACACCATTTACTATGGTGAATAGTACTTCCGTCTTTAAGATGTCACTTTCTCTGCATTTCAGCAAATTGTGGCTCAATATCACTATATCCGCGTACTTGCCGGCAGTGATGGACCCTTTTTCATTTTCTTCTTTGGCGGCATAAGCATTGTCTAAGGTATATGACTTGATAGCTTCTGCCCGGGTCATACGCTGTTCGGGGTAAAATGGTTGCCTGGAGTCTTCTCTTTTACGGGTAACAGTAGCATAAAAATTGCGAATGGGATCTACATCTTCAACGGGTGCATCTGTACCATTGGCTATATGAACACCCTGTTTTAAGAGGCTTCGCCATGCGTATGCTCCTGTTCTGGCTCTTTCTGTTCCCAACCTTTTAACCACAAACGGTGCATCACTGGTACAATGTACTCCTTGCATGCTGGCTATGATACCCAATTTGGCAAATCGGGGTATATCGGCTATTGCCAGGTGCTGTGCGTGTTCGATCCTCCAACGCAGGTCTTTTTTTTCGGCATGCAAAGAAGCCACGCCTTCGTAAATGTCGAGTACTACTTTATTAGCCCGGTCGCCAATGGCATGAACACAAAACTGCATGTCATTATCAATGGCCAGGCCGGCTATTTTGCGTACTTCATAAATATCGGTTGTGTTTTGGCCAGTAAAACCAGGCTTATCGCTATACGGCTTTAAAAGCCAGGCACCAAAGGCACCCAGGGCACCATCTACTTCAGATTTGATGGCATTGCAAGTGAAGAAGGGCGACTTGTATTTGTACCTACCAATCACGTCTTTCATGGTATTGTAGTCGTGCCTTGCCATTGCCCACAATCTGATGTCCAATTCATTTTTATTTGCCAGTTGTCGATAACGGGTCAATTCTTCAAAGGAAGAACCCGCATCCTGAAAAGAGGTAATGCCGTTTTCAATGCACTCTGCTTCTGCCAAAGCTATGGCGGTCTGCCATTCTTTTTCTTTGGCATCAGCACTCAATTTTTTCCGGTAATCTTCATAGGCTTTCCTGATGTTTTCCATAGCACGCTCTTCAAATACACCAATGGCTTCTCCTTTGTTGTTGCGCACTATTCTGCCACCGGGAGGGTTTGGAGTATCCATACCTATGCCTGCCAGCTCCATGGCTTTTTCATTGGCAAAAAGGGCATGACCACTGGCATGAAACAAGATGACGGGGTGATCTGGTGAAATCTTGCTCAGAGCTGTGTGCATCGGATAACCCTGCACGCTTTTCACCGGCAGGCTGTCCCATTTTTCCTGATGCCAGCCCCTGCCTTCGATCCAAGTGCCCTTTGTAGTGTTACCAACTCGCTCTTCTACTTTTGCAATGATGGCTTCCCAACTCCTGTCATTTAAAAAATTGAGGTTGACAAGGCTGAATCCCAAACCTGAAAAATGACCATGTCCTTCTATGAAACCAGGCATTACGAAGTGTCCTCTTGCATCAATCACTTTGGTGTCGCGGTTTTTCATGCGTAAGACTTCGTTGGACTTTCCTACAAAGACGATTTTTCCCTTTGAAATAGCTATACCCTGTGCTCTCGGCTGATTGGGATCAACGGTATAAACATCAGCATTATGGATGATGAGATCAACAGCCACGTCATCTTCATGGCATGAAATCAAACAACACAAAATGATTAAAGAAAAAATCTTTTGAAGCATAAATCACATTTCGAAAGCTAAAATAGGAAGGCTTGGTCAATTTCAACCAAAAGAGAACGGAAAAATGATCAGATCATTTTGGAATTTCGTAATAACGAACAGTATATCCGGCAAAAATGCCCAATCCACCTTTTACATTGCTGTAGAGCTTGCTGGGATCTACTATGGAATTTTGATTATTGGAAGCCCTTACATAATCCTGAAGGCTGTTGAAATAACGGTACATATCTGAACTAACCGTCATCAACCTGATCATCCATACTTTGTTTTTTACATTGCCGCCTCCACCCTGCTGCTCATCTTTGCCATTGAATTTAGAAGTAATGAGTTTGGGCGAATTGGTCAGATTTTCCAGGTCAAATTCTGAAGCCGATAAGGAGGTATTGATTTTACCAGAAGTGCTACCGCTTATTTCTTTGCTCACATCGTTTACCCACTGGCGGGTATCCAATTTCAATCCTGATTCGTCGTGAACAGAATGAAGACTAGTGTCTACTTCTACAACCGACCAAATGTAAAAGTTGTTTTCCACTGAGTTGTCCCTGATGTTAAATGATATTTCACTGGCATCCTCATACTCATCGGATGAATCAACCTTGATATTGGTCAATTCTGCAATGGCAGGTATGGTACTTTCCGCAGTTACAGAACCATACTGAGGTGAGTAAACTGAAATTTTATAGTATTCATCCTGCCCTGAAGTACATCTGAAACTTTTGTAAACACCATTGCCGGTGTGGAACAATTGACATTCCTGCGCACCCACTTTATTGGTGATGACAATGGTAGCATCATCGATAAAGGGTTTGCCTGCTGATTCGTCAAAAATAGATTGAGAATGGGTTAGGGTAACTACCCAGATCGAATCGTTGGTAAAGATGGAACTCAACACGATCCGGGGAGCAAAGTTATTGTTGGAGAAATACACTTCCTCTTCACACGACCACAGAAGTGGAAGTAAAAAGAGTAATAAAATGTGTTTCGCCCGTAATATCATTGTGAGAAATGTCTAACAAATTTACTACAGGTTTTGCTTTATTTCATCAACAAGACACAGTAAATTGCAAATAAAAAATAAAACAAAATATTATTTGGTCAAATGATATTAATTTCGCGTTAAACCAATTTAAATTTTGAGTTAATCGCGTTTTACTGACATATAAAATTTGGCAAAACCCATGGGTGATACTGTCACATGGGTATTTAGTTCAATCATATATTGCAATTGGGAAAGTGTCAAAGGCATTATTGGGTATTCCAGCTGTAATAGTGGTGTTCGTCATCACACACAAAGCCGGTTTTGGGATACAGCTGATTTCCAATAAGATTGCTTTTTGCGGTTTCCAGCATCAGCCCCGCAGCCCCGGTATCAACAGCCAGTGATTTGGCAGCATCGATCAGGGCAATCGAATGTCCCTGCCCTCTGAATTCCGGTTGTACATATAAATCGTTGAGCAACCAAAGTCGTTTCATTCTAGTTGAGGAAAACAAGGGATAAAGCAGGGTAAAACCCACCATATTACCGTCCACTTCGGCTACAAAAACATGGGCTTCGTTGTGTTCCAATCTGTCTTTTAAAAATGTTTCTGCCGCATGGACATCTGATGCCTTGTCATAAAAAACGCGGTAGGCATCAAACAAGGGAGCCAGGGCCGGTACATCCTCCAAAGCGGCTTTTCTGATTGTGGTCATTGTTATTTATTGGGCTGAAAAAAGACAACAATTTACATCACTTTTTGGATCAGTCCATGCAAAATGTCAAGTCCTTCTGTCAGCGCTGCCGGTCCGGGTTGAAGGATAATCGAAGCATCCACTTCATAAACATGGCCAAAGCGCACCGCAGGTGTATCTTGCCACCCGGGTCGATTCATGATTTTTTGGGGCACTACTTTTTTACCACACCATGATGCCAAAATGATATCGGGCTGCCTTCGCACTACTTCATAAGGATCTGCGATGATTCGATCCTTGCCCAGGCTTTGAGTTGCCAGCTCCGGAAAAATGTTTTGCCCTCCAGCTACCGCAATTAATTCATCTACCCAACCAATGCAAGAAAATATGGGGTCGTACCATTCTTCAAAAAATACCCGAGGTCTGTTTCTACCCTCATTCTTTTGTTGCATCACTTCCATCTTCACATCAATGGCTTTTGTCCACTGGATGGCCTGTTCTGCTTTTCCTACCATGGCACCCAGTCTGACCAAAAAATCAAGGATGCCCTGGATACTTCGGTGGTTGGTCACCCATACTTCTATACCCACCGCTATTAAATTTTTAGCAATATCGGCCTGGATATCTGAAAAACCAATGACCAGATCGGGCCTCAGGTCCACTATTTTCTGTATATTGGCAGAGGTGTAGGCCGATACCTTGGGTTTTTCTTTTCTCGCCCTGGCCGGCCTCACGGTAAATCCGGAGATGCCTACAATTCGTTTTTCTTCGCCCAGGATGTAAAGCATCTCAGTGCTTTCTTCTGTCAAACAGACAATGCGCTGTGGATACGGATCTCTTTTCATAACTGTTGTTTTGAATCATAACCATAGGCACAATGCCTGCAGCCACTCTGGCAACAATACCCTCTTTGAATATGATAGACCGGGGTGAATACCCACTTGCCGTCTTCCAAATAATAATGAATTCCCTCCACCAGACCATCAGCGGCCGTTGCCCTGTTTTTTGCCGCCTCTGTTACCCATGTCTCATATTGCTTTAAACAGGAATTGCACAAGCAGGAGTAGCGGGTCTTTGTCAAAAATTCCAGGGTTAGGGCCGAAAGTTGCACATCCGCACACGCACATCTGTGGCCTTTGCCGGTACTGCAAACCATATCGGCATTACAACGCGGACAGGCTGTGGTCTGCAGGTGAATTTCATTGTTACCCAAGGCCGCTTGCTCTTGATAATCCCATTTATCTTATGCCTTCTTTTTCCAACCAGTTGTGGTAGATGGATGCGTTGCGCTGGTGTTGCTCAGCCGTCACGGCAAAGGCGTGTTCGCTGTTGTATCCCGGCTTGGCGCAAAAAAACAGGTAGTCGTGTTTTTCAGCATTCAACACCGCATCAATGGCATTGGTTGATGGCATATAAATGGGACCCGGTGGCAGTCCTTCGTATAGATAGGTATTGTAAGGAGAATCAAAAAATACGTGTTCGAACAAGACCCTTCGGATGCTGAAATCTCCCACTGCAAATACTACGGTGGGGTCGGCCCTCAGCTTCTCCCCTACCTTCAATCGATTGAGGTACACACCGGCTACCGTAGGGCGTTCTTTTTTATTATTGGATTCTTTTTCCACAATCGATGCCAACGTATACACTTCTTCTTTGCTCAACGGAAT
>JAGNSQ010000246.1 GCA_017987975.1 Saprospiraceae bacterium | reverse complement strand
CTGCATTGCACTGAGGCTTGTCCAAAAAAACTAAAACCAAAACTTGCTTTCTGACAAGAAATAGATTAAATTTGTAGAGAACGTTGCATAATCCTGTTCGCAATTCGTTTTTCAAAATTTTATATGGTAATTGGGAGTTGGATTGAGTAATTTCGAAATAATATTTTTCATACACTGCCAAGGGTCTGCGACTTAAGGACGGCGAAGCCATTTTGCAAATGTTTGAAATGTTCTAAATGTTTGAAATGGAGGGAAGGATGTAATGGTTTTTACGAAGGGATTCAGAGCTATTCAGGTGGTTTTCTCGTCACCAGAACTTCCTGATCTGAAAACAGCATCCAGGAGAAGTCGTAAACATAGTTTACCACTTTGTTTTGGGTGTTGATGTGAAAGGAAGTGATGTGGTGCCAATTGAATTTTTTGGCATCGAGTTGGCTTCTGTGCACTTTTTTGTAGGTGCCTTTTTTGCCTAAAATTTCAAGCAAGATAGATCTGTTGCGGTGCAGGATCTTATCTATTTTGGCAGTGGCTTCATTGGTAACTTTATTGAGTTTTTCGTGATAAGCGGTTTTACATTTAGCAGAACAAAATATTTTGTCGGATCTGCCATAAAACATGGTGGGGCACATTTTGCACTTTTTCATAGCATGTGTACTTTAGGGTGTTAAACACGGGGTGTCTCGGGTCAATATTAGTATGATAACGGTTGGCTTACGATTATGTTGACAATCCTATTCATTTTTTCATACCCTTCTCTTGGTTTTGGGGCCATAATAAAGGAATATTTGTCATTCACTGATATTCCTATGATCCAGATTTCAAAAAAAGAGCACAAAGGAGAATGGCAGATATTTTTGCATTTTGACTACCAGGCCGAGATTGCAGAAATCCTGAAAAAAATGGAAGGGATTCGATACAGCAACACTCAAAAAGCGTGGTATCTACCCTACACCAAACCAGCCTGGCATGCATTTTTAAAAACAGGGTTAAGTTATCAGATTTCAGAATTCGGAACCACTGGTCTAAACACGCCGTTAAGTGAAAATACCGAAACAACCCAAGCTGATATGCCTTCGCAGTGTAATCATGAGGCAGCAGACAAAATAGAACTGAACATCCGTTACAAACATCCTTATTTACTCATAACCGGCAGGTTAACGGTAGAAGAAATTGCAAAATTAAAGAGTCTACCCAAGACCTATTGGAATGTGCGATATAAAAACTGGGTGGTGGAAGCCAAGGTGAATCATTTGGAATTTTTGCATCAAGAGTTAAATTTCATTTCACAAAATCAATTCGAAATCTGGAAGACCCAAATTGCTGCAGTGGAAAATCCTCCCAAATGCATGCTTTATAAAAGTCCTGAATATCCAGACCAAATACTGCTCCAGCTCAGTGGTATTGGTGTAGATGTTGATTTTGTCAAATACATTCCTGAAAGAAAATACCATTCAGACAAGAAGTTTTGGGTACTGCCCTACGACGATAAACTTATCGAGCGGATCACAGACCATTATACTGCCTTAAAAACATTGGTTATCAACAAAATTCAGTCAGAAAATGTCAAAGCCAAGACCATCAACTACAAAGAGCTAAGGGGATATTTACTAAATAAAACACCGGAGGTGCTTTTGCCATTTGCAATTGACTATCTGAATGTGCTAATGAGGGAAAGGTACAGCAACAACACACTAAAGGAGTATCACGGCAAGTTTATGCAATTTGCCAAAGCCATGCTACCCAAAATGTGCGACACTATTACGGAAGATGAAGTAAATGACTACATAACCCAAATCAGCCAGGAAAAAGTCTCAGAATCTTTGATCAACACCACCATCAATGCCATTAAATTTTATTACCAAAAAGTAATCTATCTACCAGAATTCAAAATCGAGAGAATAAGAAGGCCCCGAAAAGCCATGCTCCTGCCTAAAGTGTTGAGCGTGGAAGAAGTGGACAGAATGCTCAGAGCTACTGAAAATCTCAAACACACCACCCTCTTATACGCCCTGTATGGTCACGGCTTAAGATTAAATGAAGTCCTCCATTTGCGCTTAGAAGACATCATGTGGGAGCGAAATCAGCTCTTCATCAAAGCCGGAAAAGGGAAAAAAGACCGGTACATCACCATGAGTCAGGAATTTAAGCTTATATTGTCTACCTACGCACACGAATACAAACCTCGCCATTGGCTCTTTGAAGGTCATGACCAGGTTTCACAATACTCAGAAAGGTCAGTACAGCAGGTAGTAAAGCAAGCAGCCCAGAAAGCCAAAATCAATAAAAGAGTAACCCCACACACCTTGCGCCATTGTTATGCAACGCATTTGGTGGATGCGGGGACGCAGCTGCCTTATATTAAGGAGTTGTTGGGGCATAAGGATATCAAGACGACTATGATATATACACATATAACCACAGCTAGTATAGAAAAGGTTATAAGTCCATTGGATATGTTAAAAAGAAAATCTGAAAATTATGAAAAACCGCAATAAAAATATAAATTTGGTGCAGGTATAAACAAGTTA
>JAGNSQ010000001.1:15621-113833 GCA_017987975.1 Saprospiraceae bacterium | reverse complement strand
AAATCTTTAAGGTCCAGATTTACTGCTGCTTCACCTGCTTTTCCACTTTTATTGGCAATAGTTGCCGTGATTACTATTTTATCTCCCAGTCGCACTAATCTAGGCAAATTGGGTAAGATCATCCAATCTTTTGAGGTAACCAAGAACTGGTCACTCACTGCAGTTGCCAGTGCCTTGGTATGGGCAAAAACCTTCAAGTGCCATGTGGTTAAGGCTTCATTCATAGTAAAATCAAAAGACAAATTTCCTTTCTCATCTGTAGTGAGGTGGGGATAAAAAAAGACCAGCTCATTTAGATTGGTTCGTGGAGTGGGTTTCACTTGCTCTACCTCCCCCTCATCAGAAGTGTTGCTTTCTTCATCAGCGGATTTCATTTTGCCACCTTCCCGGCTAGCAGGTGCGGGTGCAGCATCTGCCATTGCTGCTGTACTGAAAGCATAACGTCCATAATTTCTAAAAAATATTACACTGAAAGCATTATTGTACCCTTCGTACAAATGCGGAAATTGTCCCCAGTCAGGAATTTCTTCCATATGGAGAGCATTCCATTCAGGGCTTAAATCCTGATTGTATTGAACACCAAAGCCAGGTATTTCCCAGAATAAATAGCCATAGTTGTTTTGGAAAAACTGAGATGGCCAATTGTCTTTTTGCAAGGCATCTAATGAAGCATCATAAAGAGATGCCATAACTTCTGAAGCCAATTCTTTCGCTTTTATCCCTGAAATTTGCAATTTTATTGACTCTTTTGATCCAGGTTCAGTTTTATTGTGAACAGAGATCCATTTAACATCAAGCTCTTTCTCAGACCAGGGCACTTCGATGCTTATTTCTTCTGTATAAAAGCGGTTATTTTTAATGTATACATAACTCATCTGCAGTCCCCCCTTATCTTCTTCTGCTATTTTATAGGTAAAAAGCGAATTCTTTTTGACCGTCAGCCATTGCTGCATTATTTTTTTATTTCCTCTGAGCAACGTTAAAAATACCATTTGGTCACCTTCAATTGCTCCCAAATTTACTTGTAACGTTTCACCGGCTGCAAAACTTTTCTGATTGACGGAATGCTGCACATGTTTAATCAGCGGCCATTTTTTTGCCTTAAAGTCAGAAATGACCACAACCTCTTTTACAGCTGTGTTTCCCTCTACTTCAAATTCCATAAGATAGACCCCTGCAGGTAAAAAAGAAAAGTCAAATTGAGTGGTGGATGAAAATGTTTTTACGGCTACTTTTGTGTCAATGGTCCAATTCCTAAAAGTTTCTGGTAGTATAGGTTGCTTAAGGGAAGTCAGAGTAGGCGGGTTGCTGCTCCAATAAGGAGTGTTCTCAATGTGTTGCGGACCTTTTAAAGAAAACACATTCACCATCACTTGCTGATCTAATTTCAGACCGGCCTGATTTGCCACAGAAACAGTAGCATACATTTTTGCAGACTTATCCACTTTGGCGTCCATTTCCAAATGAATGATAAAAGGTTCTTTTTGAAGTGTTAAATCATGAGAAAGAGTTTGGGTTTCTCCATCAGGAGAGATAACATCAATCAGGATTTGAAAATGATAAACTGGATTGTAATTTTGTTCTCTTGCTGATTCAGCATTAAAATCAAAAACAAATCTGCCATCTTGTGAGGTGGAGGTAGTTCCTTGTGATATAATGGTTTCCTGGGTATTAAAATACTGAGGAATCCATCTGTAACAATATGGGATTAACTCTCTTCTTTTTATTTGGTAATTCACTGTTGCGTTTTGGAGAGCAATTCCTGAATAGAATTTACTTACCCCCTTGATTTCAATTGTCTGATCCAAAGCAGGCTGGCCATGAATGGAATCTAACAATATTTCGAAACGAGGTCTTTTGTATTCCTCCACTTTTACTGCCTTGCTATTATCTCCGCATATCAGTTGATAATATCCGTTCAGTCTGCCTGACGGTATTTCTATTGACCCAGATGCAGTACCCCATTCATTTGTCCTGATTTTAACCGATTTTACCAATTGACCATTGGCATCGTTGAGTTTGATTTCTAGTTCTTTTTCTGTTACGATGCCAGGTAGGTTGTTATGAGCAACAATTAGATGTAAGACTTTAAAATTGAGGGTTTGACCAGGCCTGTATATGGGTCTGTCGGTAAAAATTTCAGATCTGTAATAATTAGGAGTTTCATTTTGTTGTCCGTAGCTGTAATGGGTAAGATCAGCATCAAAAACATCTTTACCCTTGTTCAACACTACACCCAAATTATGTACACCTGTGGGTTTGTTGATTTTACCTTCTTTGTCAGAGATGCCTGTGCCCACCGGTTTGCGGAGTTGTCCATTGGGATAATTGTATTCAAGATTATAAAATTCAGCCTGTACCCCTTTTTCCGGTTTGCCGTTTTTGCGGTTAACCACCAATATAAAGTTGCTTGAATTACCATTGGGGTGTAAATAGGCAAGGTTGGTGACTTGAAAAAGTGAAACTGTGAAAGCACTGCTAAATTCAGGCGAATCAGATGCCAGCAACAAATATTTTCCTTTTTTTAATGGCGGAAGCTTTCCTTCGCTAAAATATTCAAGATAATCACCTTTTTGGCTTATACTAACTGTTGTGCTGAAAATACTTTTTTCTTTTTTCAATTGATCCTTCCAGCCGGTTTCATCGTATTCTTTATTATTCATCTTATAATAGGAAGGAAGTCCAATCACCTTTAAATAAATTTTATCCAGATTTCTTGACGTGATCTGGTATGGAATTGATTGTTTTTCTGCAGCTGTACTTTCAACCATCACAGATAGAGAAGGTTGTTTGATCTCTGCAAGATAATTTTTACAAATCTTCCCACCTATGCTTTCAGGGTACAATGATATACCCTGATTGCAATAGTTAACAGCATTAAGGTACCTTTTGCTATCAATCGTTTCGAGGCTCAAGGCTGCCAGTTCGGCATAAAACATCGTGACATAGGGTTGTTTCCGAAAGGTTGTACATCCGGATGAGAGAGCATTCTCCAATGCTTTTTTCTGATCACTGGTAATCATTAATGACCTGGCCAACTTCAAACGTTCAAGGTCAAAAAAGGCTGCAGATTCCATATAAGCTTTGTCTTCGTTGATTTTCTGAATTTGAAAAAACAAATCAATTAACTTATGCTCATTAGAATGACCTGAAAACGTAGAATTATTAATCGCAAATTCCCTGTAGCTGGAACCTATGATGGAGATAGATCTCTCATCTGCTGCTTCCAAAAATCGGGGATTAAATATATCAATCGATAATTTGTATAAGACATGTAAGATGCTCGGAAATCTATATGCTGATTCCGGATGGTCTGCCCCTGACAATACGACCTTAAAATTGGATAGAGGGTAATTGGCGAGATTTAAATTGGAGGTCGAAAAATTGAGCTGTTCATCAATTTTATCAGTCAACGTATTAAGAGAAATGGTCTTAATATTGGTGTCTTCTGAATCTGATCTTGCAGATATTTCATACCTGTTTTCCTGCAGATAACGATTGAGGAAAAGACCATAATAAGCATGAACAACTTCTTTGTAAGGAGTTTGAGATTTTAAAAGAGCGGTCTCAAAAAGATTTTGGACTCGTGGGGCAACATCCTCACCAAAAACAAATTCAAGTGATGATAAGAAGACCAAAGCCCGGGTATATTGTGGCGCATTATTTTCTTTTTCAGCCCTTTCAAAAATTTCTTTGGTTTTATCCAGAGCAGTTTGGCTAAGACCTGATTCCAAAGCAGCATCGACTTCTTTCCAAGCAGCATTGTAATCAAAGGATTGAGCCTGGACAGAACTTAAAACAATAGTAGCCAGCATAACACACATCATTTTCATGTAATGAACTTTTAAGGTCTAAATTTCAGCTAAAAATCACATTAGAGATGCCAAAAGTCAAAAAAATGATGTTAATGAAACCATAATATTAAAATAAAAAAAAAGCCCCTGCTTTTTAGAAGGGGCTTTTTGCGAAAAGAATTAAGCTTCTATCATTTTTTTTGCCAGATAAAAGTCAATTTTTTCACAACTTTTATCTGCAATTCTATCTTCCATAGCTTGCAGCGTTTTTGGAGGCGGAATAATCACCTTTTCACCCTTTTTCCAATTTAAAGGTAAAGCTACTTTATGTTCTTCAGCAAATTGAAGTGCTTCGAGTGCTCTTATGATTTCATCCATGTTTCGGCCAACATTCATTGGGTAATACATGATTAATCTGATTTTCATCGTGGGATCAATAAAAAATACAGCTCTGACTGCAGCAGTTTCACTTTCATTGGGTTGCAGCATCCCATAAAGTTTACTCACCTTCATGTCAATGTCTGCAATGATGGGAAAATTGAGGTAAACTCCCATCTTTTCTCTGACATTATTGACCCAGGCAAGGTGAGAATGGATGCTGTCAATACTTAACCCTAAAAGTTGGGTGTCTAATTTTTCAAATACATCTTTTTTTTGGGCAAAACCACTCATTTCTGTTGTACAAACAGGCGTAAAATCTGCCGGATGGGAAAACAAAAGGGTCCATTTACCTTTTGCAAATTCACTGAATTTCATCCTTCCTGTTGTTGTTATGGCTTCAAAATCTGGAGCCTGATCGCCAATTCGTGGCATCATTTGGATTTCTTCTTGTAGCATAATTTTAATTTTTATGCAAAGTTATCTGAAGAAGTAGGGATGCTGAGTGACATAAGTTACTCACCGAAATGAGGTTACAATTCGTCTATTTTTGTCTCGAAATAACGTATTCGACCAATTCCTGAAGGTGGAAATTAGCATCATTTTGCGGCAGCGTTTGAATCATGGCAAGGGCTTTGTCTTTGTATTCATTCATTTTCAGAATGGTATAAGGAATGCCTTGAGAGGCTTTAACAAAATCAATCACCTCTCTGACCTTATTTTCATCCTTACTTTGATTTTTGATGATGTAAATAATTCGTCGACGATCCCAGAAAGAAGCGTTGTTGAGGGCATGGATTAGGGGAAGCGTCATCTTTTTTTCTTTTATATCGATGCCTAGTGGTTTTCCAACATTATCATCGCCATAATCAAAAAGATCGTCTTTAATTTGAAAGCAGATACCAATATTTTCACCAACCTGCCTCATAAACTCGATGCGTTCTGTATCTGCAACTGTAGAAGAGGCTCCCAGACTACAAGATGCAGCAATAAGAGAGGCTGTCTTTTTTCTGATTATGTCAAAATAGATTTCTTCTTTGATGTCAAGTCTTCTTGCCTTTTCTAATTGCAACAACTCTCCTTCGGCCATCGCTTTTACTGCCTTCGACACGATATGCAGCATTTTGTATTGTCCGGTATCCAGCGCTATGTGCATGCCCTGTGAAAAGAGGTAATCACCTACCAACACTGCCACTTTGTTTTTCCAGAGGGCATTGATGGAAAAAAAACCACGTCTTTGATAGGATTCATCTACCACATCATCGTGTACGAGAGTTGCGGTATGGAGCAATTCAACCATCGAGGCAGCTGTGAAAGTATCCGGATTGGTAGGTCCAAAAATGCGGGCACTTAAAAAGACAAACATGGGTCGCATTTGTTTGCCTTTGCTTTTGATGATATAGTGGGTTATTTTATCGAGCAAAGGAATTTTGCTCTTCATAGCCTCTTTAAAATGACTTTCGTATTGTTTTAGCTCTGGAGCGAGGTACTCTTTAATTTTATCTGCAGGAGAGGCCATGGAAACAAACAATTACATTGTAGTGGGCAGCAAAGGTAACAATTAGCCACCACACTCTTGTCTGAGAGCGGTAATTTGTTGTGTCCACAAATCTTTGGTTGATTTTTCATCACCCTGGTCACAAAAGTCGGTTACCTCCAGAATGGTTTCAAGGGTAACATCAGACTTATACATCCTGAATTCAAAATATTCAGACTCATCGTCGGCATCCAGCCATTTGAATCTTACACGCTCATCTTCAATGTCGTCAACCATTTCTGCATCTTCAAAACTTCCGTTCCAGCTAAATGAAAACAATTCTTCGTTGATCTCAACGCCATCACAAAACCAGCGAACCAGGCAAGCCGGTGTGGTAATAAAAGTATACAATAAGGTAGGCGATGCCTTAAATATAAATTCTAAATCTAATTTTACTCTTTTCATCTTTCTAAATCAAAAATTAAGGGCCGAAAGCGCAATGATAGGTTATATAACCGCTAAATAAAAATTTTTTTTAATATTCATGCCTATTTTGAACTTTTTTTATGAAAAAATTATTGTTTTCCTCGCAGGTCACATTCGGATGAGTTGGGGTAAATGCACATTTTGATTCTATAAAATCCCAAAAATTCCTTACTTTTGCGGCCTTTTAACACAGTTCAGAACAGATTTTTAGAATGAGGCAATTAAAAATCACTAAATCCATTACCAACAGGGAGAGTCAATCTCTTGAAAAATATCTACAGGAAATAGGCAAAGTTGACCTGTTAACCCCGGAAGAAGAGGTGGATTTGGCCAAAAAGATTAAAGAAGGTGATCAGGAAGCGCTGGAAAGACTAACCAAAGCAAATTTAAGATTTGTGGTTTCAGTGGCCAAACAATATCAAAACCAAGGGTTATCACTCTCTGACTTGATCAATGAAGGAAACCTGGGTTTGATTAAAGCGGCTCAACGATTTGATGAGACCAGGGGTTTTAAATTCATTTCTTATGCCGTTTGGTGGATTAGGCAATCTATACTTCAAGCCCTGGCCGAACAGTCTAGAATAGTTCGACTACCGCTCAACAAGGTTGGATCTCTCAATAAAATCAACCGGGCTTTTTCTGAACTTGAGCAGGAATTTGAAAGAGAACCGACAGCAGAAGAATTGGCTGAATTACTTGACATTCCTTCTGAAGAAGTGGAAACAACTTTGGGTGTGGCAGCCCGTCACGTATCTATGGACGCCCCATTTGCTGAAGGAGAGGACAACTCTCTTCTAGATGTTCTGGAAAATAACAGCTCCCCTGATACGGATGCAGGGCTGGAATACGTGGAATCTCTGCGTACTGAAATCGAAAGATCCTTGTCAACACTTACTGACAGACAATACGACGTTATCAAGCTGTATTTTGGGATTGGAATTGAGCACCCAATGTCATTGGAAGATATCGGTGATAAATTTGGCTTAACGAGAGAAAGAGTTCGTCAGATCAAAGACAAGGCTATCAACAAGTTACGTTCTACTAGTAAGAGCAAGTTGTTGAAAAACTATCTGGGAAGTTAGTACCTCTTCTCGACGAGAGTTATTTTGCCATAAAATGATTTTTAGCTTTCATAAAATAAATAAAAAGGCACTGATTTTCAGTGCCTTTTTCCTTTTATATACCATCGCTATTAGAGGCCAGCAAGACACAATTGTTGTGCTGGATAGCTTTGTGATTACTGCAAGCCGACTCCCGCAACCTAAAAATTCAATCCATACCCATACCATTTCCCCTATTGTCGCAGCTTTGGCTCAAGGAACCAGTATCAATGACTTTATCCAGGCAGCCCCAGGAATATTCACCATGAGTAAAACCAATTATGCGCAGGATACTCGAATTACTAGCCGTGGTTTTGGTGCCAGATCCTCTTTTGGTATCAGAGGCATAAAAATTTGGGTAGATGAGGTACCAGAAACTACACCCGATGGCCAAAGTCAGTTGGACAATTTGGATTACAGCATGCTTCACCAGATGGAAATTTTGAGGGGCCCAGATGCTGCCTTATATGGAAACGTTTCAGGTGCCATGATTAAAATATCCCCTACCCCTTTTGACAGTCTTAATCAAGGTTTCAGGCTGCGTCTGGCCGGTGGCAGTAATGGCTTCAGGCAGGCAGGAATTCAGTTGGTTCCGAAATCAGTAAGGTGGAAATGGCATATGGGTTATACCTATCAAGCCTCCGATGGATATAGGGCTTGGTCGAAATTCAGAAATCACATAGGCAATATCAGAGGCCGGTATGTTAAAGGAAATCACGAATTAAAAATTTTAATCAATGGTGTTTTTAATCCTCAATCACAAGATCCAGGCGCATTAAATGAAGGTGAATTATCGTCCAATCCGCAACAAGCACGAAGTACCAACTTCCAATATAAAGCAGGAGAAAATCTACATCAGGAAAGAATTGCTTTAATTTATAAAAAAGTCAATAATTCAACCTACCACCAAGTAAAGGCTTATTTTCTTAACAGGCAATTCACCAATTACCTTGGTTTTTTATCTTCGGGACTGGGAGAAATCAAAAGAAAAAACCATGGAATTTATCTGGAATTGGGGAATTTGTTAAGTCGACAGAAATACAATTGGATAGTTGGCGCAGACTGGCAATACCAACAAGATTTCAGAAGTAATTTCGATAATCTGGAAGGTAAAAAGGGGACTTTGCGATTAGCTCAAAATGAACTTTACAAAGATCTATCAGCATATACACTCAATTCTTACCAATTTACCGATAGATGGAGAGGAGAATTAAACGCAAGAATTTCAGGAATTCAAACTGAAATGAACGATCAATTTTTGAGTGATGGTAACCAGTCAGGAAGCAGAAGTATTGCTGCATTTAGCCCCTCTATAAAACTGAGTTACCAACTGAATCGGGAAATGAGCATTAATTTTATTAATTCCACCGGATTTGAGTCCCCTACCCTTACTGAACTTTCGGTCAATTCAGCCGGCACCCCTGGTTTTAATCCAACATTGGAAAATTCAAAGACAAGGCTTTATGAGGCTCATTTTCACTTTGGATCTTCCAGTCAAAAGAGTATAGATTTCCATTGGTTTCGGATTTTAGGTACCAACGAAATAATAGCTAACGAGATCCCGGGTTCTCCCGGCAGGTTTTTTTATCAGAACACAGGAGCTTCGAGAAGATATGGATTTGAATTATCTGCTAAATGGCCAATAAATGATAATTTCCAATTATCATGGAATTACACCAATAACTATCATTTTCAATTGGAAAACAAGAGACGTTTGCCCGGAATTCCAGAATATGTACACCAAATACAATTAATTGCCGAACCCGTCAAAAAATTAGTGTTGAGGATGGATCATCAATTTGTAGGC
The DNA here is from genome assembly GCA_017987975.1 of Saprospiraceae bacterium. Classification (GTDB taxonomy): domain Bacteria; phylum Bacteroidota; class Bacteroidia; order Chitinophagales; family Saprospiraceae; genus JADKBO01. The sequence goes on along the minus strand of JAGNSQ010000001.1, from coordinate 104,791 downwards.
AAAGTACATCTCACCAGCGTGTCTGAGGAAAAGGTATCATCCTATATAGAAGCCAATTTTCAAAGCAGTTTTACATTTCAAATTCATAAGAGAGAATTTGTTTTCAACCTGGGATTCAACAATATTTACAATTCGAAATACAACGCCAACATCAGGATAAATGCTGCAGGAAACAGATATTATGAACCAGCACAACCTATTAATTTTTGGACCGGGGTACAGTTTTTATGGTAAAAGGACATGAAACAGTTTTATCACCTAAATGAGTAAATATTTCATTAATACTCAGAAACAAATACCTCGTTTCTAAATTATTTCAGACATAAATTTCGTTTAATAGCATTTTTAACAAATATTTACAAAGATTACACAAAGCTCATTGCAAAGCTCCTTTTTTTTGGTAATTTTGCATGAAATTTGATTTATGAGCTGGTTTAAGCGATTAAAAGACGGAATACAGACTGCAACCAAATCTAAAAAGGAAGCCCCTGATGGTTTATGGCACAAGTGTGAAAAGTGTAATGAACTATCAACTCACAAAGAATTGGATGAAAATCTTTATTGCTGTCCAAAATGCGATCACCACGTAAGAATTGGATCAGAAAAATATTTCAACATCATTTTTGATGGCAAGTATACCCGACTATTTGATGAAATCGTGTCTAAAGACATATTAAAGTTTGTTGACTTAAAATCATACCAGGATAGACTGGACGCCATTTATCAAAAATCAGAAGTAAGTGATGCTATTTCTGTGGCTAGTGGAAAAGTAAATAAAAAGCCATTAACCGTATGCGCCATGGATTTTACTTTTATTGGTGGCTCAATGGGATCAGTAGTAGGAGAAAAAATATCCAGGGCTATTGACTATTGCGTTGAAAATAAAACACCCCTTCTCATCATTTCAAAATCAGGTGGTGCCCGGATGATGGAATCAGCATTTTCTCTGATGCAAATGGCTAAGACATCTGCCAAACTCACCCTGTTAGCCAAACATAAATTACCGTTTATTTCCTTAATGACAGATCCAACTACCGGCGGTGTGACCGCCAGTTTTGCTATGTTGGGAGATCTGAATATTGCTGAGCCCGAGGCCTTGATAGGTTTTGCAGGCCCAAGAGTAATTAAAGAAACAATTAAAAGAGACCTGCCAGAAGGATTTCAGACATCTGAATTTCTGCTGGAGAAAGGCTTCTTAGATTTCATCGTAAACAGAAAGGATCTTAAACAAAAATTAGACGATCTGCTTACCATGTTTACCAACGTAGAAAGCGAGTCGGAACTCACTGAGGAATCCATTACAGTTTAATTAGAATTTCCACCTTCTTCTTTGGGAACTATACCCGTTTGTTCGCCAAAATAGATTGCAAAGTTGTGCATAACATTGGCTAACTCATGGTTGTTTGTGGCTTTATAGTAGGTATCTGCCATTGATTTAAAGGTTTGAAACATCAATCTATCCATCTCGGCCACTTGCAATTTCGAAGTCCACAAATCGATTCTAAAAGTATCAGCGGTAACTTCATCAAACACAGAAAGAAGAAAAGCCTTACAAGAAACGGGGTCTTTGCCCCCCGGATTGTCAGAAGCACTCCAAAATATTTTATCCGGATGTTTCTTATCATCCAGTTCAACATCAATTTGAATGGTAGATTTGCCTTGCATTTGATTTTACTTTTTGCAAAAGTAGGAGAATGAGGTTTGAAATCCTAATTTTGTATCAAAGCCAAAAAAATGGACACGCAAAGAATAAATGAATTGGAACCCCAAGCCATTTGGGAAAATTTTGCAGCATTAAATGCGATCCCAAGAGCCTCAAAAAAAGAAGAAGGGATAAGGGCATTTATGGTTGATTTTGCCAAAAATCTGGGCCTGGAAGTTGCAACTGACAAAGTAGGCAATGTTTTAATAAAAAAACAAGCCAGTGTCGGAATGGAGAACAGACAAACCGTAGTACTTCAGGCCCACCTTGACATGGTTCATCAAAAAAACAATGATACTGATTTTAATTTTGAGACCCAGGGTATTGATATGTTTGTGGAAGGTGACTGGGTAAAAGCCAAAGGCACTACTCTCGGTGCTGATAATGGCCTTGGCGTGGCGGCCATCATGGGTATATTATCATCATCAACCAATCAACACCCACCACTTGAAGCACTTTTTACCATAGACGAAGAAACAGGGATGACCGGAGCTTTGGGACTTGAAGCCGGATTTATCCAAGGCAAGTTGCTTTTAAATCTTGATACAGAAGATGACGATGAATTGGACATTGGTTGCGCAGGTGGCATGGATGTTACAGCTACCCTTCTATATAACCCTATCACTTGTCCCACGATTAATGTAGGATTGAAGCTGACCATCAATGGCTTAAAAGGAGGTCACTCTGGTATGGATATACATCTTGGACTGGGCAATGCCAATAAATTAATGAATCGTTTTCTCTATCTTCTGTGCCCGGAACATGGGGTAATGGTATGTAGGATCAATGGTGGTGGCTTGAGAAATGCCATACCCAGAGAGAGCATTGCAGAGCTAAGTTTACACCCTGAATTAGAAACAAAAGTGATGGCTGATTTTGAGGTCTTGAAACAAGAAATTTTAGCGGAATATAAAATAGCGGAACCCAATCTTAAAATCACATTAGAATCTATTTCCGGACCAAAGAATGCAATAGATCCGTTAGTTGAAATGTCGATTATCAAAGCCATTGCAGGCGCTGTTAATGGTGTTTATCGCATGAGTCCGGGAATGTCTGATTTGGTTGAGGCATCTAACAATGTAGCTAGGGTTGAGGTTAATGATGGAACGGCCAGGATATTGTGCCTAACCAGGTCATCTGTTGAATCCACCAAATTGGAAGTTGCCAATTCACTTAAAGCGGTATTTGAATTGGCTGGTTTTGACTGCCAATTTTCAGGGAGTTATCCTGGTTGGAGCCCTAATCCTTCATCTGCCTTATTGGAATTAATGAAAAACCAATATACCCAACTTTTTGGCAAGGAACCACGAGTGGTAGCATGCCACGCAGGCCTTGAATGTGGCATCATAGGAAGCCACTACCCAGGAATGGAAATGATATCTTTTGGACCAACCATAAAAGGAGCACACAGTCCTGACGAAAGGGCCAGCGTATCCTCTTCTCAAAAATTCTGGAGATTGTTATTGTTAACTTTGTCCAACATACCTAATGTCACTGCTTAGCATTCTTCCAGATTTACGAAGAGAATTTGAGTTTATTACCAGCAGAAGCGGAGGTCCGGGTGGACAAAACACCAATAAGACGGAAACAAAGGTGATTTTGCGCTTTAACATATCAGAGTCTACCCTTCTAACAGATGAGCAGAAGGAAACTTTATTGAATAAACTTCAGTTTAATTTAATTGATGGCATCATTTTAAGTTGTACTTCTCAAAAGTTCAGAAGTCAGCTTCAGAACAAAGAACATTGTATAGAAAAGTGCCATCAAATACTTCTTAGTGCATTAACACCAATAAAAAAAAGGATAAAAACAAAGGTTCCAAAGGCAGTGAATGAAAAAAGATTACTATCCAAAAGAATGAATGCTACTCAAAAGATGCAGAGGAGAAAAATGGGAGGTAATCACATAAACCAGTGAAAAATTTCAATAAAATATTTGAACCAGCAGTTCAATATTTTCAAATTTTTCCAAATAATATTTTAAATCATGGCCAAAATCAAAGCCAGGTCAATTTAATATTTTTATATTTGCTTATAATTTGCAATTAATAATGGAATTAGAAAAGAGAGAATTCAGAGACAAAATCCAGTCTGCGCTTAAAACCCTCAAACAATATCAAAACCCAAGTTACTTAAAGGCTACTATTCAGTTGCTCAATTCATTTGGGCCTTTTATTCTATTGTGGGTATTGATGTACAATTTGTGGGACTACAGCAAAGCACTGGTAGTTTTGCTTGGAATATTAAATGCATTTTTTTTGGTGCGCATATTTATTATTCAGCATGACTGTGGGCACAATTCGTTTGTTAGTTCCAGGCACATGCGCAACATAGTTGGCTATGTATGCAGTTTATTTAGTGCCATTCCTTATAAATATTGGGCGACCTCCCATCACTTTCATCACAACCATAATGGAATGCTGGAAGTGAGAGACATTGGTGATCTTGACACTCTCACAGTTCAGGAGTTTGCAGCTTTGACCAAGTTTCAGCGATTTTGGTACAGAGTCTACAGATCTCCAATTGTAATGTTTGGCATTATTCCCATATATTATGTATTGATCCATAACAGACTGGCACTGATAAAAATGCCGGAGTTTAAAAAATTGAAGTGGAGTCTTACATTTAACAATGTTTTGCTGATAGGGGGTGTCACACTTTTGTGTATCTTATTGGATTGGAAAAAGGTCTTGTTCGTTCATTTTATTACCCTTTTTATATTTGCCATAGTTGCCATTTGGTTCTTTTACATTCAGCACCAGCACGAAAAAGGATATAAACATTGGAGAGCCAAATGGGAATTTATTTATGCGGCTGTGAAAGGAAGCAGTTATTATAAATTACCTGGCATTTTCAATTGGTTTACGGGCAATATTGCCATTCACCACATCCACCATCTTAATCCAGCAATTCCTAATTACAACCTTAAAAAAAGTGTTGACTCCATTCCATGGATCAATCAATATACTACAGAAATCACTTTTTGGGAAAGTCTAAAATTGGCTTCTCATAAACTTTGGGACGAGAGCTCAGAGCGTATGATTACGTTCAAAGAATACTATCAAATGGAAAAAAATGGCTTAATCAAGCTAGCATAAAGAGTGGCCAGAGTAACGGTAATCAATACGGGGTTTTTTAAGCTCGATGGTGGTGCCATGTTTGGAGTTGTGCCCAAATCTATGTGGTCCAAGCTCAATCCTCCCGATGACCACAACATGTGTACCTGGGCCATGCGTTGTTTATTGGTTGAAGAAGGTGACCGGAAAATTTTAATCGATACGGGTATTGGGAATAAACAAAGTGAAAAATTCAGAAGTCACTTCAGTCCATCCAATATCATTGATTTTAACAATGACCTGGATTATTATGGTTTTGATGCGTCCGAAATTACGGACGTAATATTAACCCATTTTCACTTTGACCATGCAGGGGGTGTGCTATCACTGGATAACAAAGGGCAAATCGTGCCTACTTTTCCCAATGCAAAAGTTTGGTCCAATGATTATCACCTCGACTGGGCCCTTAATCCAAATGAAAGAGAACAGGCGTCATTTTTAAAAGAAAATATACAGCCGCTCCTCGATCTTAATATTCTGAATCTGGTCGAATTAGGAGAAAGTGTAAAATTTTCGGATACCATAACACTTGACTTTGTTTATGGACATACCGGGGCTATGATGATACCAACCATTCAAATAGCAACCGGTAAAAAGATAATTTTCTGCGCGGATTTGTTGCCATCCAGTTTTCATGTGGGTCTTCCTTATATCATGGCGTATGACGTTCAGCCTCTGGTTACTTTAAGAGAAAAAGAAGAATTGTTTGAGAGGGCTTGCGACGGGGAAACTTATTTGTTTACTGAACATGACCCTTTTACCAACTACATTAAGGTTGAACGAAGTGATTCTGGTAAAGTAGGGATCAGTGAGAGAACAGACATCCTCGAATAAGGAGATTATTTCTTTTGTGTTTCCAATAATTTTTTGAAACCATCTGACAATTTTGTTCGAGTTTCTACCATCGAACCAAATTCATTCTTATACCTTAAACCAAGTCCGAATTTCTGACGTCTACTGGTCAAACTAATTTCATCCAGGTCATATTTACCATATAATTTTAAATTCAGCTGCCTGTCTTTGGTTAAGGCATACTCAATAAAAAATTCAGGAACAATATAGTTATTGAGGTTAATAATTGAATTCTGTCTTACGTAGTTTCCACCAACATTAATGGATAATCGCTCATCTAAAAAACGGAATTTGTTTTTTAGTTTAACTTCTATTTCTGTTGGCAGCAATGAATTATTACCAGTCACACTTTGAAAAGTTGAATTATTGCGAAGATCAATATCAAAATCGATGCCCGAGATCAAACCATTATCTTCCAGAGCCTCGTTGACTAAACCGGTTACAAACATAGACAATTGACTGCTAACAAATTCACTCAAAGTACTGATGCCTGCACTTTGAATAAAATTGTTGTTGGTTACTACATCTGAAATGGTATTAGAGGGAATAAAAGAGTTAAACACAATCAGTCCAAAAACCTGACTATTGTAGTCTGATTCATTATTTCGAAGCAATCTGATTTTACTATCAGTGTAACTCTTGAGTTCGCCTGTGAGATTTGGAAATTCAAAATCAAATTTGACGGAAGGGTTAAACAAGGTATTGCCTAAAATCAATTTAAGATTAACTGCTGTAGAAACAGCTGCTGCATTAACCAATTGATCGGTAACCAGGTATTCTGTTAAAAATGAGGTAAGAGGCGTTTTTACAGCATAATCTGCTTCAATATTGAGGGTAGCATTGATAGGGTCGCCAGTCCACCTTATCGTACCTCCTTCTCTTACCAGAAATGGCTTGTTGACAAAATTAAACGCAGTGAATAAGTAATTGCCCCGAGCAATAGTATAGACGCCAAACATGTCGAATTCACCTCTATTAGACATTGAAATTCGAAGATTACCGTTTCCCACACCCGTTATGATGTCGTTCTTAAATTCATCAAAAATCATATTAACCACAGCATCCTGCGTCATAGTAAGGTTCATTTCTATTGAAATACCTTCTACCTTTACATCCTGACTTATTGAAAGACTGTCATCATTTTGAGCTAAAAATTTCTCCTTGTCGATAAACGATATAAAACTTTGATCTGCAGATGATCGAGATTCTTTGATGGGAATATTGATTACAGTACCCGGTTTTGTAATGGCGTTGATTACCATTTTAGGTGTATTAACCGAACCGCTAAAATCGACTGATACCTGCCCTCTTCCAATGCCATAATAAACGGGATTGTCAAATTTACTCGTGTTAATAGCAATAACATTATCACCCCGGATGCTGGCGTTCAGGTAAAAATCTTTAAATAGTTTGTGGGTAAGTGTACCTTCAATAAAACCAGGGTTGCCTTCAGAATCTGTCAGCTTAGCCCCTGTCAGATCAATATAACTTTCAGTAATTTCAAAATCCTGGTTGTCGAAATAATAAGTTTCCCCCAAATAAATTACTTCTAATTGTCCTCCAAATGCTTTCCCTTTGCCGTCGATTTTTATTTCCGGTAGTTTGCCATTGACATCAGCATCAATATCAACATAACCCTTTACATCCCGGATACCTGCCTTTAAAATGTATTCCAAAAATTTGAGAGACACTTTTTTGCCCTTTACCTCAGCATCCAATAATTTAGTATCGAAGTTGTACTCGCCATTGACTTTTAATGCCATACCATCAGTTGCTCTGCTAAGTGAGAGCAAGACCTCCATGGGCTTACCTTCTTCTTTGCCTACATCTATAGTCAATTCACCATAAGAATCGTTATTCATTAAAAATGATGGAATATTTACAGTGCCTGTAATACTCGGAGATGGGTTGAAAATATCACTGACCTTTAATGTACTGTTAAGTTCACCACCCATCAATATCTTATCATATTTGATAATTGGATTAATTGATGCTACATCAAGTTTGACTATATTAACAGCAAGACCTTTGTTCATTACATCCCCCACTTCCAAAAAACGAACCCCATCTGTGATGGTTACATTTTCAAGATCAATAAATTTGCTCCCAAAAGACAATTTTGATTCATTGTTTATTTTCCATCTTTTTTGAAAGAGCCTGATGTCGTTATCCGTAATCGAAACAGTGTACCCCTTTTCATGGGGGCTAAGCGTACCAGTAAGCTGAAAATTCTGAATGGAATCAACAATTTTTGAAGCATCAATTTTGAATTGAACATCATCTCCCTTCATCACAGACTGAATTTCGACAGCATTTAACTTTTTTCCTGACACAAACGCACTATCCAGGTGCAAAAGAAAATCTCCAGTGTTTCCTGTATTATTTGCCATCAATTGAACATTATGAAAGGTCAGGTCATTCACCTTTAGCAATGGCAGATTAGACACAAAAGACAGCTCCCTTTTTTCAGAATTAACAGCACCTTTTGCCTTAAAGTGATGGAGATCCATGTTCTTAAGACCTATAAGTCCAAATAATTTTCTCGCTTCAAACAACTCAGCATCGAATGTAAAATTTTGAATATTTTGAAGTGTTGTTGCAGAAAATTCTAGTGATCTAGTATGGTAAGGGAAGTTATTTTTAACCAAATATTGGATATCTTTTACTACTGTGTTGAGATCATAAACACCTTGTAAATTTAGATTTGCCATTTCAGAGCTAAAATCAAGACTTCTATTTTTACCCTTGTTTTGTTCAGCTATAAAAGTAACCTTCCCAAGATCGTAAAGTGTATCATTTCTAATAATTAGAACACTATCACCAGTAATTTTACCAAGTAATGTATTAAGAGAATTGCCCTCTCCCTGAATTACCAAATGTCCCCCAATCTTGCGAATATCCTTAGAAAGATTAAGGGCTTGCAGATTCAGATTATTTACCTTTGCATCAAAATTGAAGTAAGGCAGTGGCTTATCAAAAGCTAAACTTCCTTTGAAATTAAAATCAATGTTTTTATCAGCAGATATTAAACTTCCATTAAACGCATTAGAAGCCAGACTTCCTTTGACATTTATTTTGTTGTAGTTGTAATTTTTAAATTCTAATCTTTCAACTACTGCTTCTAGCTCAGCTTTTGCATTTTTAAAAATCAAACTTTCACCATCCTTGATTTTCGCTTTGAACGACACTTTTCCCAAATTTGCATTATTGCTCCACTTGCCCAGGTCAAAATCAGTAAGTACTAAGTTCCCTGCATATTTGGCTTTATCATTTCCTTTTTTGACATCAAGTCTCAAATCAAGATCAGCATGCCCAATCTCGGTATTCAATTTCCCAAAAGCCACAAAATCATTTAGGTAGCCATCAAAATTGCCATTAAAATCAACCCTACCCAGCTGATAGAAATTGGCAGGAGGGTTAAATCCTGGAATTACATCTCCAATAAATGAAATATTGGTCAGCAGTTTTTGCACCCTAAGATTCAGCAACATTTCTCCCGGATCCTGCAAATTTCTTGCACCGAAATCACCCGCAAAAAATAGTTTATCTTCCAATCTTACTGTTAACCCAGCCCCTTTAATATTGGCTAATCGACCCTTTAATTTTCCATCTAACTCCAACGATTTATTGCTGTAGGATCGATAAAAATCAGAGCTCGCAAAGGCAGGAATAAAGTAACCCAATTCTTTAAGTGAAATCAAGCCTTCTGAAAAATCTGCATCAATAACCACTTTATTTGCAAAATCAGCAAATGATTCGATCCCTTTAAATTTCAAAACTACTTTATTGCCCAAAGTAGAATTACCTGTTTTGATGTAAAACTCTTCCAATGACAACATCTGATGGTTAATGATCAAGGAAGGAACTTCCATTTTTTGTAAAACAAAACCTGAAGGGGATTCAAAAGCAAGGTTATTGATCTTCGCATAAACATCCTCAATTCCTCCAAAAGAAAGGTTGTCTATATCAAGATTGATGTGGTGAAATGCTATATGATCTGGATTAAAGAGGAAAGCTTCATTACCTGTTGATTGAAGGCGTTTGTCTAAATTGACAATGCCATCTAAAATATTTAATGCTTTAATGGTAACACATAGCTGAGCCGTGTTTGAAACAGTGGTTTTTTTATCTTTTTTTACGTAAGAGATTTCTGAACCAAAATCAAGTCTTTGAAATTCAGGTTTGATCAGATTTAGATCACCTACATCAAAAACCAGGTTTTTGATATCGAATCGTTTAAAATTGATTTTACCCTCTTCTAATCTGGCAATGAGATTGACTTGTCGAGGTTCGTCAAGCAAAGTAAAATTCAATTTTTTTACATAAAACTCCTTCAGATTAATTACAATAGGATCCTTACTACTTGAACTTGAGGGAGAAGACAACTTCTCCAGCAATTTTAATAAATTGATTTTACCATCTTTCGGGTCTACCTCTGCAGAAATTCTTGGATTTACGAGTGAAATACTATTGATTTCAAGTCTTTTTCTAAAAAGTGAAAACAGGTTTTTTGAAAGATTAACTTCCAATCGATCAACGGCCAAAAGGGTATCACCTTCCATTTGTTGAATGGCAAAATCTGACAAACTAACTCCTTTAAAAATGCTCAAATCGATTCTTGAAAGGGTTACCTTGGCTTCAATTTTATCAGATAGATAATTGGTAACTTTGCCTGAAACCCATTGCTGAACAACCGGAATATGAAGTACCGCTGTCACCAAAACGGGAAAAAGCAATATGAAAACAACAAGCCAAGCGAGCCATCTACCTGCTTTTTTCCATATTTTATTTGCTTTTTCTTGAGTCATTACTTAGTTTATCACCCTATAAACCGAACGTAAAGATAGCCCTTTTTACCCTTAAATAAGTGTTAAATCCATTGATTTGATACCAACATGAGCCTTTTAAAGAAAAAAACCAATTGATTTTGTGTCATGTTTTGTGAAACCCATTAAAACACTTTTCTTTGCCCTGCGTTTAGGTAAAAAACTAGTATATGTTTGAAAGTATTGAACACCTTGAGATCATTGAACACTCAGCTTCAGAATTTGCAAAAAAGCACATTCTCCCTTTTGTAATGGAATGGGATGAGGCTCAGCATTTTCCTGTTGATTTAATGAGAGAATTAGGAAAACAAGGATTTCTTGGAGTTTTGGTACCTCATCAATATGGTGGTTCGGGCCTGGGTTATCAAGAATATGTAAGTATTTTAACAGAAATAGGCAAAGTTTGCGGCTCTATTGGTCTATCAGTAGCAGCTCACAATAGTCTTTGCACAGGACATATACTGACCTTTGGCAATGAGGAGCAAAAACAAAAATATCTTCCCAAGCTTGCATCAGGCGAAAACATTGGAGCATGGGGCTTGACAGAAGCCAATACAGGAAGTGATGCTATGAGAATGAAATGTATTGCCACTGAAGATGGTGATTATTTTGTACTGAACGGAACTAAAAACTGGATCACTCATGGTAAATCCGGAGATATAGCAGTAGTTCTGGCGCGAACCGGTGAACTTTTAGATTCCAGAGGCATTACCGCTTTTATCGTAGAAAGGGGGACACCCGGTTTTAAGGCAGGTAAAAAGGAAAATAAGTTGGGAATGAGAGCCTCTGAGACTGCTGAGCTTATATTTGAAGAATGCCGAATTCATAAAAGTCAGGTTCTTGGTAAGGTGGGCGATGGTTTTATTCAGGCTATGAAAGTTTTGGATGGAGGCAGAATCAGTATTGCCGCATTGTCTCTTGGCATTGCAAAAGGTGCTTATGAAGCCTCAATTAAGTATTCAAAAGAAAGAGAGCAATTTGGCCAGCCTATATCCAATTTTCAAGCTATTTCTTTCAAACTAGCAGACATGGCTACAAGGATCCAGGCGGCTGAATTATTAACCAGAAAAGCAGCTGAACTAAAAAACAAAGGCGAAAAAGTGACTGAAGCCGGCGCCATGGCCAAATACTATGCTTCAGAAGTTTGTGTTTATGCATCCAATGAGGCAGTCCAAATTTTTGGAGGATATGGTTATACAAAAGACTTTCCAGTTGAGAAATTCTATCGGGATTCTAAACTATGTACCATTGGTGAAGGCACAAGCGAAATCCAAAAATTAGTGATTAGCAGATCTATTTTAAAAAGTTAATCACTCAACTTTTTTGCCAGACAATGCTGATCCAAGAGCATTGTCCATAGCTCTATGGGTAAATGGAAGTGCGTATTCATTAATTTCCTGGATGAGAGCCATGATGCTGTCCTTGTCTCCTGAATCCAATAATTGTTCCAGGTTCTTTTTTCTTTCTTTAAGTCCCCTTATCTCTTCAGTTGTCATCAATGAAGTATTGAGGGATATAAACTTATTAATAGAATCAATCAACAACTTCCCTTCATTTAATGCCTCAATGCGCTGCTTTTCTTGCATGTCTGTTTTTGCATTGTGTATTGAATCTAAGAGCAACAACGCCATTTCTTCATCAGAAATGCCGTAGGCAGACTTTATGACAACTTCCATTGAAGTTTCTGACCTAAGCTCTCTGGCTTTAACAGTAAGAATACCATCTGCATCCAGGGCAAATACCACCTCAATCTTGGGTAGGCCAGCCGGCATTGGAGGAAGGTTACTCAAAATAAATGCTCCTAATTTCCTGTTGTGTTTGACCAAATCTCTTTCTCCCTGATAAACGGAAATTGAGAGGTTCTTTTGACCATCTTTTGAGGTAGTATAATTTCTACCTATACGAGCAGGAACTTTGGTATTTCTGGGCACGATGACATCCATCAAACCGCCCAGAGTCTCAATTCCAAGAGAAAGAGGAGTGACATCTAACAGAAGTAAATCTTTTCTATTTCCGGCCAAAATATCTGCCTGAACAGCAGCACCCAAGGCTACTACCTCATCTGGATTTACATCATCATGGATTTTGGCCTGAAAATATTGAGACACTGCATTTTTAACCGCAGGCACCCTTGTTGAGCCTCCAACCATGACAACATTTGAAATTTCAGAAATGACAATACCTGCATCTTTCAAGGCAGCAGCACACAATTCAATGGTTTTTTGAATCAGTGGCTGAAAAAGCCCTTCTGCTTCATTCCTTGTTAGAGTTAAATTAATTCCATGCCACTCTCTGGAAAATACTTCATTTTGAGACAAATCTATTTTTGCTTGCTCTGCTATCCATTTAAGTTCATACCATTTTTCTAATGGCAAATGTTGAAGTTCACCATGATAAGTGTTTTTCCACTTTTCTGCAATCGCTAAATCAAAGTCATCACCCCCCAAAAAGGTATCTCCTTTAGTTGATAATACCTCAAAGATTCCATTTTCTATACGTAAGACAGAAACATCAAAAGTACCGCCCCCCAAATCATATACGGCTATTGTTTCTTCCTTATTTTTATCCAAACCCAGACCATAAGCTAAACTTGCAGCAGTAGGCTCATTGACAATTCGCAACACATCCAGGCCAGCTAATTTGCCTGCGTCCCTTGTCGCTTGTCTTTGTGCGTCATTAAAATAAGCGGGGACGGTTATCACTGCCCTGGATATCTTTCTATTTAATGCCTCCTCTGCCTGTGTAACGAGGGTCTTTAGAATATAAGAACTTAATTCAACAGGTGTATAAAATTTATTGTTGACATTCACCCTTACCAAACCCTCATCTTCATAGTTTTCTAAAAATGTATAGCCAAAAGTATTTTGAATACTTTGAACATCTTTAAAAGACTTTCCCATCAACCTTTTAATGGAATATAAGGTAGCCTTAGGGTCCTGCCCCATCCAAATTTTAGCTTCGGCACCTACTATAAAATTATTATCCTCAAAGAAGTGAATGATAGAAGGAACCATTGTTTTACCACGGGTATCACTTATTATTTGCGGCTTACCTTCTAAATCAGCAATGGCAATGAGGCTATTGGTTGTACCCAGGTCTATACCTACAACCAGATCTTGTGATAACGGCGACAGTTGTGTTAAACTTCCCGTCTTAATGTCAATTGGAATTTTCATCTATATTCAATATGCAGAAACAAGAGAGGTGTTTAAAAGTTTATTTAAACCTGATCCATGGTCCATCTGGGGTCAGGAGAAGTGGATAAGTCAGAGAACTGACCATCTTTGTACTTAAACCATGCTGCCATAGCAATCATGCCAGCATTATCCGTACAATACTGAATGTCAGGCACATACAATTTCCATGCATGCTCTTCAGCCATGTTGAGCAAAGTTTTCCGCAAGCCGGAGTTGGCAGCAACTCCACCAGCAATTGCTATTTCAGTAATACCGGTTTGAATGGAAGCTTGCTTAACCTTGCTCACCAGCATATGTATAATTGCACTTTGGATAGAAGCACATAAATCGTTCAGGTTTGCTTGGATGAAATCCGGGTCTTTTATTTTTTCCTTTTGCAAAAAGTAGAGAACTGAAGTTTTGAAACCACTAAAGGAAAAATCAAGGCCGGTCAATTTTGTTTCTGAAAATGAATATACCGGCTTGCCAATATCAGCTCTTCTGTCAATTTCAGGTCCGGCCGGATACCCTAATCCTAACATTTTGCCAGTCTTATCAAATGCTTCACCTGCTGCATCATCAATGGTTTGTCCTAAAATAATCATATCAGTACCGCTGTTTACCTTTACTATTTGTGTGTGTCCGCCTGAAACGGTAAGGCATAAGAATGGAAATTTAGGTTTTGGCTCGTCTATAAAATGGGCCATGATGTGGGCTTTCATATGGTGTACCTCAATAAGAGGTTTATCAAGGGCCAGCGATAATGCTTTGGCAAAACTGGTGCCTACCAATAGGCTACCCAACAAGCCCGGACCTCTGGTAAAGGCAATGGCTCCAATACTATCTAATTGACAGTGAGCAAGTGTTAAGGCATGATTAACAACCGGGATGATGTCTAGATGGTGCTGCCTGGAAGCCACCTCTGGAACTACTCCACCATATTTTTCATGTATTTTTTGGCTACTAGTGGTATTAGACACTACTTTTCCATCTACCAGAATGGCGGCAGAGGTATCATCGCAGCTACTTTCTATGGCAAGAATAGTCATTTTAGGATGCAAATAAAAACTTTAATTTTGTCATACACCAAGATTTTCTAAATTTACATCTTATTATTTCAACATTTTCTTCGATTTTGTCGATCTTTGTTGGAATTATTTTGATAATCAATTATTTAGGTAAATTATTAGTAACCTTAGAAAACAAATAAAATACTTATGAAAGTAGCTATAAACCTACTCCTGACTGCCCTCATATTTTTATTGATTTACATGATCTACACCTCCATCAGAGAGCCAATAGCGTTTCAAGAAGAAAAAGGTAGAAGAGTAGACGTTGTAATATCAAGGCTTAAGCAAATCAAGACCAGCCAGGAAATTTACAGATCTATTAAAGGAACTTTTGCAGGTAGTTTTGAAGAGTTGGTTAATGTATTAAAAAATGATAAAATACCTTTTGAAAAGATTGAAAACGATCCAAGTGATCCAACCAACGAAGATAAATTTATCCGATCAACATCTTATTCTCCGGCAATAGACTCCATTAATGCCATGGGAATTAATTTGGATTCATTGCCGTTCATACCATTTACTAGCGGACTAAAGTTCGAAATAGCGGCAGATACGATAGAATATCAAAATTCTAAAGTTCCGGTCGTTCAGGTAGGTACTAAATGGAAAGTATTTATGGGACCTTTTGGTGATGCTAAATACAAAAAATACGATAAGTATTTTGACCCGGAAAAAATGCTGAAATTTGGCGACTTGACCACTCCAAACCTGAATGGAAATTGGGAATGATCCAAATTGATTTTAGTTCGGACTTTATAGATAAAGATATTGCCAAGCTGTCTGTCATCTCTGATGCAGACAGTTTTGTTTATGGGCTATTCGATCAACAGCAATGTTTGTTACATAGAGGTAAATTAACGACAGAATCGGCGGCCCGGTTTATTAAAGATTGGCAGCAAAAAGGCGTTTCAGTTCATTATATGAGCCCTTCCGTTGCTTTTACACACCTGCCTGTAAATGAGGATAATGAATTCAACAAACCACAAGTTTATTGCGATCAATGGGTAGGTGAAAACGTTGTATGTTACTATGAAGATGCCGTTAATAACAATTTCAATTGGGATTACAAACATGTTACCACAGCAAGTTTTCAGTATTACTCTCAAAAAAGTGGAAAAATAATCTGGCTGCATTTTTTAGATCAATCAATACAGATTGCTTGTTTCGAGGACGGTAAATTTAAGTTTTATAACCAGTTTGATATTCAAACTGCGGAGGATGTAATATATTATCTGTTTGCAATAAGCAGACAGGTTTTACAGACAGAACCTGACAACATTCAAGTCGAATTTTCGGGTCAATTAACGGTCAATTCCTCCTTTTACCAGCTGCTATTTCGATATATTAAAAATTTGAAAGCGGTGCATCAAGCTGAATTTCAGACAAAAAACGAAGACTTGGCAGACCACATTTACTTTGATCATTTTCTGAACATCCAATCGTATGCGCATCATTAGCGGAAACTTTAAGGGACGAAGATTTATTCCTCCTGCAAAAAATTGGCCGACGAGACCCACCACGGATGTTTCCAAAGAGGGACTTTTTAATATACTACAAAATAGATTGGACTTTGAAAGTGTGCGTATGCTTGATCTTTTTGGAGGTACAGGCAACCACTGTTATGAATTCATTTCCAGAGGATGTTTGGATGCCACCTACGTGGACCAATTCGGACCTGCAACTCAATTTGTGAAAAAAATTGCAGAAGAGCTCAAAATCACAGATCGCATCCACATTGTAAAAATGGATGTATTTAAATTTATTGATATGTCAGTCATTGGATATGATTATATTTTTGCCGGTCCCCCCTACCCTTTGCCCAATTTGCGAACAATCCCTGCTAAGATTTTTGAAAAAGGACTGTTAAATAAAAATGGTATCTTTGTGCTTGAACACAATCCCGACCATGATTTTAAGTCTCATCCTAATTATCAGGAAGAGCGAAAGTATGGTACAACAATTTTCAGTTTTTTTATAAATCCTTCATAGTCCATGAATTTGCTTCATTCCATAGCCCAATCGTTTGCTGAGGGTGTCTTAAAATTGTATAAGCAGGAAGTCAATGCCATAGAAGTATTGATCAACCCCACCAAAAAAGAATTTGAAGGTGATTTCACCATTGTTGTTTTTCCATATAGTAAACCAGCAGGCAAAGCACCTGCAGCTATTGGAGAGGAGCTTGGACAACATCTTCTCAAAAATTCAGCTTATGTAGAAAAATACAATGTAGTAAATGGGTTTCTTAACCTTTCTCTAAATAGTCAATTTTGGGGAGAATGTCTGAATACAATGTACCAGAACCCATCTTATGGCACAAGAGATAAGAATGGTCAAAAAGTTTTGATAGAATTTTCATCGCCAAACACAAATAAGCCACTGCATTTGGGCCATATTCGCAACATTTTGTTGGGTTGGTCCGTAACCAGAATTTTAGAGGCTTGCGGCTATGAAGTAATTAAAACCCAGGTTATCAATGATAGAGGTATAGCCATTTGCAAGAGTATGCTGTCATGGTTGAAATTTGGCGAAGGCGTCACCCCTTCTGAGGCGGGAGTGAAGAGTGATCATTTTGTAGGCAATTATTATGTTATTTTTGAAACCAAATTTCAGGAAGAATACAAGAATTGGCAGGAATCTGAACCAGGACAACAATTGTTAAAGGAAAAAAACATAGATCTTGAAAATGCATCTGCATTTTTTAAAGAATATAAAAATCAATACTTCAATCTACACAGTACGCTAGGTAAAGAAGCCAGAGAGATGCTGCAGCAATGGGAAGCTGGAGATCCTTCTGTTATAGCTTTGTGGAGAAAAATGAATGATTGGGTATATCAGGGATTTGAAAGTACTTATACAAAACTAGGTGTAAGTTTTGATAAAAATTATTATGAGTCTGAGACTTATCTACTCGGCAAAGAAACGGTGGCAATTGGATTAGAAAAGGGAGTATTCCAAAAAGAAGATGACAACAGCGTGTGGATTGACCTGACCGATGTTGGAATGGATAGGAAAATCGTATTGCGATCTGATGGCACCTCTGTGTACATCACCCAGGATATAGGCACAGCCATGCTGAGGTATAAAGACTTTGGAACCGAAAAAATGATATATACAGTTGCAGATGAGCAAGATTATCACTTCAAAGTATTATTTGAAATTCTCAAAAGACTGAGAGAGCCCTATGCAGATGGACTCTATCACCTAAACTATGGGATGGTAGATCTTACAACAGGAAAGATGAAATCAAGGGAAGGAACTGTAGTAGATGCCGACGATCTTATGGCTGAAGTAATAAATGAGGCTGCTGCAGGTTCATCAGAGAGGGGTGAATTAGCCAACTTGAATAAAGTGGAACAGGAAGCCATCATCACCAAAATTGGCATGGCAGCACTGAAATTTTTTATCCTTAAAGTTCAGCCCCGAAAAAGAATGACATTTGATCCTAAAGAATCTCTGGATATGCAGGGGCAAACGGGACCGTACATTCAAAATGCTTATGTGAGGATCCAATCTATTTTCAGAAAAGGAGGATCCTTTAGTTTGCAAGAACAGGCAATACCTGAGCTATTGGAGCCCAGTGAAAAAAGCCTTCTGACCATGTTGTACTCTTTCTCCGAAGTTGTAAATGAAGCAGGAAAAACCTACGATCCTTCTCATTTGGCAAACTTCTGCTATGTACTTGCCAAAGAATTTCACAGATTCTACCATGAAGTCAGAATTCTTGGTGCGGCAACAGAAAATGAAAAAAATTTCCGCTTGGGGATTTGTCAAATGACGGCCCTTGTTTTAGAAAAAGGAATGAAGATGTTGGGCATCGACATGCCTGACAGAATGTAACAACAATAAATCAAGTAAAATGTCAGAAGAGAAAATATACTTAAATTTTATTGAGGAGATCATTGAAGAAGATCTCAAGTCCAATAAACACGGAGCAAGAATACATACTCGATTTCCACCTGAGCCCAATGGTTACCTTCATATTGGGCACGTGAAAGCCATTACCATTAATTTTGAGTTGGCTAAAAAATACGGCGGCAAAACCAATTTAAGATTTGACGATACCAATCCTACAACTGAGGATACTGAATATGTTGACGCCATTCAAAAAGATATACAGTGGCTTGGCTATCAATGGGAAGGAAAAGCCCTGTATGCATCTGACTACTTTGAGCAATTATACCAATATGCCCTACAACTGATTGAAAAAGGTTTTGCTTATGTTGATGACAGTTCCGCAGAGCAGATTGCTGAAATGAAAAAAACGCCAACTGAAGCGGGTATAGAAAGTCCTTATCGATCAAGGACGATTGAAGACAACCTGGATTTGTTTAAAAGAATGCGAGCTGGTGAATTTGAAGATGGAAGTCGCGTTTTAAGGGCAAAGGTAGATATGGCCTCGCCCAATATGCACATGCGTGATCCTGTAATTTATAGAATCAAGCATGAACACCATCACAGAACCGGAGATCAATGGTGCATATACCCAATGTATGATTTTGCTCATGGGCAAAGTGATAGCATTGAAGGAATCACCCATTCGTTGTGTTCATTGGAATTTACCCACCACAGACCATTGTATGATTGGTTTATTGAACAGTTAGGTATTTTTCCATCCAGGCAAATAGAATTTGCCCGAATGAATGTTACCTACATGATTACTAGTAAAAGAAAGCTGCTAAAACTGGTTGAAGAAGGTATTGTCACTGGATGGGATGATCCAAGGATGCCAACCGTATCAGGCATGCGCAGAAGAGGTTTCCCCGCCGGAGCATTGAGAACATTCTGCGAAAAAGCCGGTGTTGCAAAAAGAGACAATCTTATAGAAATTGAATTACTGGAATCTTGTGTCAGAGAGGAGTTAAACAGAACTTCTTTAAGGGCAATGGTGGTAATGGATCCTATCAAAGTGGTAATCACCAATTACCCAGAAGATACCACTGAATGGTTAAGTGCAGAAAACAATCCAGAGGATGCAGCGGCAGGCGAAAGACAAATGGCGTTTTCAAGAGAACTGTTTATTGAAAGGGACGATTTTATGGAAGATCCTCCCAAAAATTATTTCCGATTATATCCGGGAGGCACTGTAAGACTTAAACACGCTTTCATCATTACGTGTCAGGAAGTGGTAAAAGATGTAAATGGTGGAATCATTCAATTAAATTGCACCTATGCCCCTGATAGTAAAAGTGGCTCGGATACCAGTGGAATTAAAGTAAAGGGGACCTTACACTGGGTAGAAGCGCATCATTCAATTGAAGGTGAAATACGCGATTACGATAGACTTTTTACAGACCCAACTCCTGCAGGACACGATGACAAAGACGTACTTGATTTTATCAATCCAAAGTCATTGGTTGTTAATAAAAATGCAAGGTTTGAGCAGTTTTTATCGAACGCGGAAGCAGGGTCAGCTTTTCAGTTTTTAAGAAAAGGATATTATACTGCTGATATCGACACCAATACGAATCACCCTGTATTTAATGCCACAGTCAATTTAAAAGACTCCTATAAAGTTCAAAAATAATGAATGAACTTATAGATCAGATACTTTCTGATCCCGGCAAATCGGCATTGATAATACTCAACTTAATTGTCATCGAGAGTCTTTTAGCTATAGACAATGCAGCGGTTTTGGCTAGCATGGTTTTAGAATTACCCAAAGATCAAAGAGGTGCGGCCTTAAGATATGGAATCCTGGGGGCTTATGTTTTCAGGGGTCTTTGTTTGTTATTTGCTTCGATGCTCATGCAATTTTGGTGGCTAAAACCTTTGGGCGGTTTGTATTTACTTTATTTAGTCTGGAAATGGTGGAGTGGCGAGCAAACGCCGACCACAAGTGATGATATCAATAAGCCACAAAGCAATTGGATGTATAGGAAAACTATTGGCTTAATTGGACCTTTTTGGGCGACCATTGTGGCTATTGAAATAATGGACTTAACCTTTTCTATTGACAATGTTTTTGCTGCTGTAGCCTTTTCCGACAATATTATATTAATTTGGATTGGCGTGTTTCTTGGCATACTCGCCATGCGATTTGTGGCTCAGGGCTTTGTAGTTTTAATGGAAAAATATCCCTTCTTAGAAACAAGTGCCTTTGTGGTTATTGGTGTTTTAGGAATTAAATTAATGCTTTCACTCCTGGAACATTTTGCACCAAATACACCAATCAGCCAGTTCCTTGGGAGCCATGCAGCAGATTGGGGATTTTCTGCAGTTACCTTGTGTATTTTTTTCATTCCTATTCTATTCCAACGATTTATCCCGAAAAAAAAATAAACATTTTCGCTTTCATTTTATTTAGATATAAAACCATGTGAAATGTTGTTGAAATTAATGATTGTTTTGGGGGCTGTTGTAGCTATGGAGGCAGTTGCCTGGGTTGCCCATAAATATATTATGCACGGTTGGGGATGGAATTGGCATGAAGACCACCATAAACCCCATTTTGAAAAGGAAGGTTTTTTTGAGAAAAATGACTTGTTTTTTGTGGTTTTTGCTATTCCAAGTGCCACCAGTTTTATTGTAGGATCATTGATTCCAAATTATAGCCTGCTAATTTACGTAGGATTGGGTATCCTTATTTATGGTATAATCTACTTTCTTATTCATGATGTGTATATCCACAGGCGTTTTTCGTGGTTTAAACAACTAGACAATGCCTATTCAAGGGCTATTTTGAGAGCTCACGGAGCGCATCATGCTAAAAACTCCAAACATCATTGCGAATCCTTTGGTTTATTGTTTGTGCACCCAAAATATTATGGAAAAAGGATTAACCAGGAATAATCAAAGGAACAATTGCTTTTTCAAAGACACCACTCTTATAAGAAAGATTACTCAAATATAAGCCTTGGGGATAAGCGATTTTA
This sequence comes from Saprospiraceae bacterium, assembly GCA_017987975.1. Classification (GTDB taxonomy): domain Bacteria; phylum Bacteroidota; class Bacteroidia; order Chitinophagales; family Saprospiraceae; genus JADKBO01. The sequence continues at coordinate 83,178 of JAGNSQ010000001.1, read as the reverse complement.
TGAATTTGTCCAATCCTGTTTCCTGCTAAACGGTTTTTGAACTCATCAGATGATATTGCTCCAATTCCCAATTCGATAAAATCCTGCGCCAGTATTCTGACCATAGACTTTAAAAACCGATTGGCTGTTATGGTAAAAATAAATCTTGTATCACCAGAAAAATCCCAGGTACAACCTTGAATTTCACAAATAGTGGTGTTGTGCCTTTTAGGTGTTTTACAAAAACCCCTAAAATCCTGAGTACTTCTCACCCACTGGCAGGCTTCAATCATTTTGTCTTTGTAAATAATAGGTGTATTAAGATATGTACTTAATTCACTGGAATATGGGTTTTTTAATGTGTGAAATAGAAAAGTATAAGTTCTGGAAGTTGCATCATATCTGGCATGTGCATCATTTGGAACGACCAATATATCATGCACCACTATTGAGTCTGGCAATGTAAAATTTAATTTTTTTATATCGGGCTCACTGTCAGCATCGAAATGTGCAAAAAACTGTGAAGCATGAACTCCACTGTCAGTTCTGCCGCAGCCCATAACCGATATTGGCTTCCCGGTTACTTTCAGGAGCGCATTTTCCAAAACTTCCTGGACTGAAACTACGCCATCCCGTTGCCGTTGCCACCCGGAAAAATGGGTTCCCTTAAATGAAATGTGAAAAAAATACCTCATTTGTTAACTTTGCAAAATTCCAAGATAAAAATTAAAATGAAAATAGTTCATAAAGGCATTGCCAACCTCTCTTTATTATTTTTTATAGTTCTCATGATAGTTTTGAGCTTCAGTTCGTGTAGTGGCCCTAAAAAAATAAATGAACAAGCACCTGAACCCGATTATTTTGTTGCTCCAGACCTAAGATCAACCATCAATATTAATTATAAGATTAAAAAACAGTCACTCACAGACACTTTCAATTTTGTGATGGATGAAATGATGAAAGAGGAATTAAAATTTGATGATTACAACGCTACCGTCAAACTAAAAAGAAATGGAAATGTATTGGTAGAATTTCAGGGTAAAAGTGCTCTTGTCACCATTCCCATTCAGGTTAACTTATTAAAAAAGACCTTTATAAAAGATTTTAAGGCAAATGGCAACCTTGAAATGACCTTTATTTCCAATTTTGATATTTCCAAAGAATGGAAACTGAGCACCAGTACTCTTATGACCGATCACAAATGGACTAAAAAGCCGACCATTGATCTTGGAATAATTGATCTACCCATAGAAACATTAGCTAATTTTGTAATTCGTAAAACCAGAGGCGAGATGGAAAAAAATATTGATGCCTCTATGGCCTCTGAGTACAATCTGCCTTTGATCATTAAGGAAGTGGCAAAATATACGCTAACACCTTTTGAACTTGACAGCATTTATGGCGGATGGTTTCAAATGGTGGCAGATTCCGCTTTCCTTACCCCTGCTGGTAACACAAAATCCTACATTGAAGGCAAAATATCGTTAAAAACCCAGGTCAACCTAAGCTCATCTCGACCAAAGGAGGAAACTTTTAAGGCCAAGGTCCCTCCATTTGCATGGAAAGAAAAAGTTAGAGACAGTTCACTCATCCAATTAATAATGGAGTTGGACTACGAGCATATGACGAGGGTTGCGCGAAAGAATTTTACGGGAACAAAATTTTCAGAAGGGAGCAAATCAATAGAAGTACTGGATGTCGTTGTTGGTAAAAGCAAAGGTAAACTTCAATTGTCTGTTACCGTTAAAGGTTCATTTAATGGCCAACTTATCCTTGAAGGAATTCCCTCGTTTGACAAAAACAAGTCTCTTTTGTATGGCTCCAACGTTGAGGTTTCCGTAAAAACAGGCAATGTTTTACACAAAGCAGCGTCCTGGTTACTCAAAGGCAAAATAAAATCAGAACTGGACAAGATGCTTCAATTTAATATCACAGATAATTTAGACCAAGTTCAGGAACAAGTCAATCAGAATGTTATTGCTATGAATAAAAAATACAAAATGGACTTGAAAGCAGTGATAGGAAGTATAGTTGTAGACAACATTGCATTAAGACCAGATCGCGTAAATGCATTTATATCTGTAAAACTTTGGTTAGGTACGACGCTCGATACCCTTTATTTATTTCAAAATTAATGAAATGGCGAAAATGAAAGTTGTATTTATGGGCAGCCCGGATTTTGCGGTAGACTCTCTTAAAGCTATTCTAGACAAAGGATATGAAGTCGCCGCGGTGGTAACTGCAACTGACAAGTTAGGAGGTCGGGGCGGAAAACAGGTTTTGATGACAGAGGTGAAAAAATTTGCGGTAGAACAAGGACTCAGATTATTGCAGCCTGAAAAGCTCAAATCGCAGGCATTTTTAAATGAATTAAAGGAAATCAACCACGATGTACAGGTTGTTGTTGCTTTCAGAATGCTGCCAGAAGTAGTATGGTCTTTACCCCCAAAAGGTACTATCAATGTACACGCTTCACTATTGCCCAAATATAGAGGTGCTGCTCCAATCAACTGGGCCATCATTCAAGGAGAAAAGGAAACAGGAGTCACCGTATTCAAATTACAACACGAAATCGACACTGGTAAAATTATAAGGCAAGCATCCATCCCCATCGAAGAAAATGACAATTTTGGTACTTTATACAGTAAGTTAAAACAACTTGGTGCCGGTGAACTGATTAAGGCTTTAAATGAAATTGAGACAGAATCGGCACAATTCTTAACTCAGTCAGACGAATTGGCAAGTCATGCACCAAAAATATTTCACGAAACCTGTGAAATAAATTTTAATCAGAGTTGCTTTCAGGTTCACAATTTTATCAGAGGCCTTTGTCCATTTCCCGGAGCCTGGTTCACTTTTATGGGCCAGGAAATGAAAGTAATATCGTCATCTCCGAAACCAGCGTCTAACAGCTTAACTCCTGGTGAAATAAGAACTGATAAAAAAAAGTTCTTACAAATTGCAACCAATGACGGATTGATAGAATTGCTGAGAGTAAAATATGAGGGTAAAAAAGAAATGGATATTGGTGACTTTCTCAATGGTTTTCATTGGCCTTCAAGTGAGCAATAGAAAAAGCAAGATTGCTTATGTATTTCCCATCATTTCTGCCGGCAATTGGGTTGTTTAGAACCATTGCAAAACTTTGAGGGTCTGTAAAAACATCCTTTACGTTTTTTATTATGGCAAAAGGGACTTTTTCTCTTTCTAATAAATTTGTAAGTTCGTTGGAAGGGAACGTTTTTACCGAATCCAACAATTCAATTTGCAACTCTTTTCTGCGTTGTATTCTCAACTGATTGGTAGCAAACAAATCCATTTTTCCACCATTCCACCGTAAAATTTTAGCCAGCTTTTCAAACTGTCCGTCAGATCCAATTGCCAGCATGATAGGAATTTTATCGACAGTTACAACTACTTCTCCATAGGGAGCAATATTGGGATGAAGTGTACCCATGGGTTGCGCTACATGATTTTCCATCAAATAGTTAGTACCCTGATTCACCAGGGCAGATAATGCTGATTTGTAAAGTGAAACATGAAAAATATTGGCCACACCTGTCATTTTTTTCTGAAGTAAACCTAATAAAACGGCTTCCTTTATTTGATGTGCTGCTATTACATCAATCATAGCTACAGGCATTTTAGCCAGGTGGTCAATATCGCCGCACATAGAAATAAAACCTGATTCAGCCTGCATTACCAAATCGTATCCAGGACGAGGGTCGTCATATTCAAATGCATTTAATTGAACGATGATAGCATCTTCATTCATTTTTCTAATTTCATTGAGTGAAATACCCAACTTTTCTGCGGTTGCTTTTTGATAATTTGTAATAATAACCTCACTTTCTTTAATATAGGAATTAATTAAAGCTTTATCAGATTCAGATTTTAAGTCACACATTAATACCTTTTTACCATAGTTGGCACTGTGGTAGTAGGCACTTGTATCATTGATTCCGACTTCTCCCTCTAATTTCCAGGCACGGGTGACATCCCCACCTGCCGGACCATTTTCAATTTTCACCACATCTGCTCCTAACTCAGCTAAAAAACTGCCTGCAAGAGGGCCTGCCAGCACACTCGCTAATTCAACGACACGCAAGCCTTTCAAAAATTCCTTTAATTCCATATCTTGTCTGTCAAATCTTTAAAGAAGCAAGATATGTACTTGTTAGATGCCAAACAAATCAAAGAATGGGATATCGCTACCATTAATGAACAAAACATCACCAGCCTCGAACTGATGGAACGTGCAGGACAGGCGGTGGCCAATGAAATGATAAAAGATATTCCCAACATAGATCTACCAATATATGTATTATGTGGTATGGGCAATAACGGAGGGGATGGAATGGTCATAGCCAGGCACCTCAGAAATAGCTTTTATAATGTTTTTGTAATTGAGGTTTCCCCAGAAGGCCTTAATACAAGTCCGGATTACCTGGAAATGCGAAAAAAAGTTACTTCCCTTGGCAACATTGAAATATTACCTTTTAATGAAAAAACAATTTTGGGTTTAAAAAAAGAGGGAATTATCATTGACGCATTGTTTGGTACAGGATTAAACAGACCTCTTGATGGGAAATTGGCGCAATTGATCCAAATCTTAAATTCTATGTTTTTTAAAGTATTAGCTGTGGATATACCTTCTGGCATGATGCTGAATTTAACACCAACAGCACTGGCATTAAGAGCAACCAAAGTTTATACGATCCAATCTCCTAAACTGCCTTTCTTTTTGGAAGAAAACCAAGCCTGGATGGAAGAATATAGTGTCGTAGACATTGGGCTTACCTCAAAATTTCAACCTTTTTCAAAATACCAAACAATCGATGCCACTTTAGCTCGTTCAATTGTCAAAACCCGCGATAAAGTGAGCCATAAAGGAAACTATGGCCATGCTGCCTTAATAGCAGGAGATAAAGAAACAGCAGGGGCAGCCGTATTGGCATCGGGGGCAGCAAGTAGGTCTGGAGCGGGCTGGGTTACCCTATATTCCAGAAGTGAAATAAATTCTATTTCCGTAACAGTTAACCCCGAAATAATGACCAGATCTATCGACATTATGCCTGAAGATTCCTCATTTTTGCAGTATCATGCCATTGGAATGGGATGTGGTTTTTCTACAAGGGCCACTTCTGTAAAGTGGCTTAATATTATCATTAAACAACAACCTCAACATTTAATTTTGGATGCTGATGCCCTAAATATTTTATCTGCATATCCTGATTTGTTGGAAAAACTACCAAAGTCCAGCATTCTCACTCCCCATCCAGGTGAATTTGATCGTTTATTTGGTGCACATAGTCAAAATTGGGAGAGAATTCAAACCCAAATCAGCAAATCCAAAGAGTTGGGTTGTTATATTGTTTTAAAAACTAGCATTACCAGCGTTAGCACACCACAAGGAAATGTCTTTTTTAACACCATTGGCAATCCGGGTATGGCGAAGGCAGGAAGTGGTGACGTGTTGCTGGGCTTAATGACCGGCTTACTGGCCAGGTGGAAGAATCCCGAGAAAGCATCCTGCCTGGCAGTGTTTTTACATAGCCAAGCCGGAGATTATGCCCAAAGTATTTATGGTGAAGAGGCAATGAAAGCAACAGATTTAATACAAATGTTGCCTCAGGCTTTCAAAAAGATAACCGAGTAATTTTTAATGTGCTCCCTGAACAGGCTGGTTAAAACTTTCAGACTTAACTTTTATGAAAAGTGTAGCAATTGAAGCAAAAAACAAAAATACACCAGCGCATCTTATCGCATTACCGGGATCACTTCCAAGAAAATGTTTGTATAAATACCCAAATGTCAACGATTCAATAAACATAGGAATGACAATCATCATGTTTACAATTCCCATATAAACCCCATTTTTTGAAGCTGGAATAGAGCTGGCAACCATAATATAAGGTATGCCCATCATACTGGCCCAAGCAATACCAATGTTGACCATAGGAAGCATAAGCAGGTATTTGTCTGTAATTAGGGGAATCATAAACATACCTACTGCAGCCAGCAGAAGACAGGCCATGTGAACACGTTTTGCAGAATATTTTTTCGCCAGGATTACCAGCACGAAAGCAGTTAAAAAAGTAACTATGTTGTAAAACCCATTGGCTAAACTGGTCCAGCGGGCAGCTTCATCATAAATTTCTTTGTTTTCGGGACTTGAATTCCAAATGCTTCGCGCAACACTTAAAGAGATAAATTGCCAATAAACAAACATCGCATACCATTGAAAAAGATATACCAAGGCTAATTGCCATAATGCTAATGGCATGGTACGAATAGCACTGGCTATATCTAAAAATGGTGAAAAAACACCTTTAGGTCCGGAACGCATATGCTCTAATTCTTCGGCCGTAGGGGCATCTTCCGGCGTTTTAAGATTGGACCACATAACCGAGGTGATTGAAATGACGCTGCCTACTAAAAACGCCCCATAAACCCAGTAAGGAATCCCTGAAGCCGTCTTTTCAGATCCAAAAATGGTGGCAAAGATAGTAGGTGAAACAGCGGCCAGGGTAATACCCAAGCCAGTAAAAAATGACTGCGTCTGAAAGCCCAAAGGAAATTGTTCTTTTGGAAGTTTATCTGCAACAAAAGCTCGATAGGGTTCCATTGCGGTGTTGTTTCCGGCGTCTAAAATCCAAAGCAAAGATGCTGCCATCCAAAGGGAGGTACTAAAAGGCATGAATAATAGAGCAAGGCTGCAGGTAAGAGCACCAATCATAAAATAGGGCTTCCTTCTACCCCATCTTGGCGACCACGTCTTATCACTTAAAGCACCAATAATGGGTTGAATTACCAAACCTGTTATTGGTCCCGCCAAATTGAGCAACGGTAGCTGTTCAGGATCAGCATCCAGAAAAGTATAGAGCGGAGTCATAGAATTTTGTTGCAACCCAAAACTATATTGAATGCCCAAAAATCCTACGTTCATATTAATGATCTGACTTAAAGTCAGGGGCATTTTAATCTTACTCATAATTTGGCTTTTAACAGGGGTCAAAGCTAATGGATTTTATCAAACATGGCTTTGTGAGAAATAAAAATTTAGAAAACAGCTGAAGCAAAAAAATAAAAATCACAATTTTGGTATGATTCTTGGTATTAATGAATCATACTGCTAAACCAACATGGGAGATGACCCTGAGATATCTGGCACACGCGTCTGAATCCTTTCAGACCAAAGGTATCTTTCACACCTACATTTACACACATTCGTTGTGTTTGTAGTTTACCTTATTATTAAGAGTTTCTCGGGGTCACTCCAACTTTTCTCCTCCTATCGATTTTCACATTCCCTTCGAAAAGAATTCATCTTATTGAATGTCAATTATTTAAAAAAATTTTAACCTAAATTTCAAGGCTGAATTTTAACGTAAAATTTTTGAAAAATTATACATTAAAAAAAATTGATATTTAAAATAATTTCCAATTACATTTGCACTTTGAATATTTATATCAAACCGTTTGGCGATGGCTACAAAAAAGAATGAAAAAGCTAAGGTTGCTAGTAAAAAACCAGCTGTAAAACCAGCTGCAAAACCTGTCTCTAAACCAGCTGCTAAAACTACCGCGAAATCTGCTCCAAAAACGGCAGCAAAGCCAGCTGCGGCAAAACCAGCTGCTAAATCTGCAAACAACACAGTAACTGCAAAAAAAGGAGCGCCCGTAAAAAAAGCTGAACCAGCCAAAAAAGTAAATGCAGCTTCATCAACTGTAGCGCCTAAAGCACCTGTAAAGGCAGCAGCATCAAAAAAAGTGACGCCGACCAAGCCAGCAGCTAAGGTTGCTGTTACGGCGAAAGCCAAACCTGCGCCTAAACCGCTTTCCAAGGCTATAGAAAAAGCCACTCCTGCTGTTAAAGCTGCGGCTCCCAAACCAGCAGTCAAAGCAAAAGTAGAAGTACCCAAAGCAAACCCCATAAAAGAAGCCAAGCCAGCTACAAGTTCTAAAGTGGAAGTTCGTGCACCAAAACATGCGAAACCTGCTGTTAAAACTGCTGGAAAGGTAGAAAACAAAGTTGAAAAAAAATCAGCAGTTGTTTCTGCGGCTAAAGGTAAAATCGTTGAAAAGGCTACACCTAAAAAGCCTTCAAAACCACTACCTACAATCGATAAAGTGCAATTGGAAAAATTAGAAAATTCGTTTGATAATCAAGCAAAAATTGAATACCTAAAGGAAAAAAGAAATATGCAACCAGACCCCCCCTCATTACCGGTACAAACTGTGGTTCACAGATACAACGATAAAGATCTGGAAGAATTCAAAGCCATTATTGATGACAAATTGGAAAAAGCCAGGTATCAATACGAAAACTTAATTGAACAAATTAAGGAAATTACCGAAAATACCAGTGGTGATTTCACCAAAGATCTTACCGACTTTTCATCTTCCCAGTCAGAAGTTGAGATGTTGAACTCTATGGCCACAAGACAAAGAACCTTTATTTCTGATCTTCAAAACGCCTTGGTCAGAATTAGGAACAAGACTTATGGCATATGCGCAGTGACAGGTGAATTAATCGAGAAGAAAAGACTTATTGCTGTACCAACTACAACAAAATCGGTACTCGCAAAGCAACATGGTGAACAAGCTGCTGCTGTAGTAGCCGCAGCACAAGCAGCATCCTCAAAAAGAGATCTTGACAGCGAAGAAGAGGAAGAAGACACAAAGAAAAAGAAAGCAAGTGAGCCTAAAAAACCGGTGATCATTACTAAAGTAATTAAAAAACCAGGGTCGGGCAAGTCTACTAAAAAAATAGATGACGAAGATGATGAACTGGATGAAATCCTGAAAGATCTAGATAGCTTTACTGAAGGTCCTGAAGAAACATTTGAGGATGACATTGACATCGCAGATGATGAAAGCACGGATTACGAAGAGCCATACGAAGAAGGTGAAGACGATGAAGAAGCATAAATAAAAAAAGCCGGTTGCGACCGGCTTTTTTATTTGTTTGAATTCTAGTGAGTTAGGCCTTTTCCAAAGTAAACCCGAAGGTGCTACCCAAGCCCAAGGTACTCCTCACATTAATGGTTTGATGGTGTGCTTCTACAATGTGTTTGACTATACTCAGGCCCAAACCAGATCCTCCAATTTTACGAGATCTGCTGGTATCTACTCTATAAAAGCGATCAAATAAATGTTTCAGGTGTTTGTCTTCGATTCCTGCCCCATTGTCTGAAATCTCTATCAATATTTGGCTTTCGAGGTCATAAAAACTCACTTTAACACTACCCCCTTCCCTGCCATATTTAATTGCATTTACTACCAAATTTGTCATCACCTGACGAATACAATCTTTGTCGGCATTTACCGATGAATTGGGAGAAGCACCTTCTTTAAACTGAAGTTTGATTTGTTTTTCCCACGCCATTTTGTCAAGATCATCAAATATTTCTTTAGTGAGTACCTTGATATCAAACTTTTTAAACTCCAATGCTACAGCATCTGACTCCAGTTTACTAATTGTTTCGAGGTCTTCTACAATGTTTTGTAATCGATCTGCATTACTACTCGCTTTTTGCAAATAATTGCGATTGATGTTTGGATCCTCTAAACCTCCATCCAATAAAGTGTGTAAGTACCCTTGAATAGAAAAAATCGGGGTCTTCAGCTCATGTGAGATATTACCTACGTATGATTTTCGATATTCCTCAAGGCTTTTTAATGATTCTATTTCCTGCTGCGTATCCCTTGTCCATTCAATAACATCTTCAGTTACTGCCTCAAAAGTGGCAGATCCAATGTCAACCGATTCCTTCTCTTTTTTAGTGAGCTTAGCATCTCTGATGATTTTATAAATCACCTTGATTTTTCTAAAAACAAAGCGTTCTAATACATTTTTGACAATGTAAACATTGATTGCCAATCCCATAAACACAAAAAGTAACTGAAGCCATGGGGATGGAAAATATCGCGAAAGAAGATAATGGATAGAAATAAAAACCAAGTACAGAAAACTAATACAGGCAATTACAAAAAAGGTTAGTTGCCTTATCGATAAATTTTTGAACACTTTTTAAAGGTGAAATTAAAGATATGATGACAAAGAAGGGTGATTTCAATGTTAATTTTTAAATAAAAAAAAAGGCACCAACATTGTGGTGCCTTTAGCGGAAGAATAGGGATTCGAACCCCAGGTACCCTTTCAGGTACGCCGGTTTTCAAGACCGGTGCAATAAACCAACTCTGCCATTCTTCCTGATCTCTCTTTAGAGAACGCAAAAGTACAACTTTCCATTTACATAGCCAAAAAATAGAGCGAAAAATATTCTAAAAATATGTTGAAGCGTAAGTAACATATTTTTACATTAAATATTTAAACCTTTAAATATCAACACTCTACAATATATACAGGAATATGAATGGCAAGCCCACCATCTGAAGTTTCTTTGTATTTATGGTGCATGTCATCAGCTGTTTGTTTCATAGTTCGAATCACACCATCTAAGGTTACCTTTGCTTTGGCAGGATCTGACTCCAAAGCAATCTGGGAAGCTGTAACCGCTTTGATGGCTCCCATCGTGTTTCGCTCAATGCAAGGTATTTGAACCAAGCCCCCAATAGGGTCGCATGTCATCCCTAAATGGTGCTCCATTGCGATTTCGGCTGCCATCATTGCCTGCTCACTGCTGCCTCCCAAACATTCCGTCAAAGCTGCTGCTGCCATTGCAGAAGACACCCCTATTTCCGCCTGACATCCTCCCATCGCTGCTGAGATGGTAGCCCCTTTTTTAAACAAACTTCCCATTTCTCCAGCTACAAGTAAGAAGGTGGAAACATCACTTTCTTTGGCCTCAGGTGAAAATAAAAGGTGATACATCAAAACAGCAGGAATCACGCCAGCTGCCCCATTGGTGGGAGCTGTTACAATTCTACCATAATTGGCATTTTCTTCATTCACAGCCAGTGCAAAACAACTAAGCCATTTCAAGGTAGAACTGAAACTCTGAGGTTGGTTTTTGATTCTACCCATCCATTCATCTACATTTTGTATATCCTTCTGTCCTGGCAATAATTTTTCTGCCATTTCATAAGCTCTTCTCTGAACATCCAGCCCACCAGGCAAAGACCCGCTCTTTTTACATGAATCAAAAATGCAGGTTTTCATCACCTGCCAAAGAGCCCCAAGCCTTTTGTTGATCTCATTTTCATTTTGCAACGCCCTTTCATTTTCCATTACAACTCCGGAAATTGAAGTGTTCAATTGGTTACACCATTTTTTTAAGTCTTCACCTGTGTCAATGGGATAAGGCATTTCATAAGCATTTATCTTTTGCTGATCTTCTCCTTCACACACAACAAAGCCTCCTCCAACTGAATAATAGGTTTTGGCAGTGGAATGTTCTCCTCTAAAATGTGCAACAAAAGTCAAGGCATTCGCATGGAAAGGCAACATCTGATCGTACAAAAAATGAATGTTCGTGGCAGTATGAAAATCAATTCGTTTTTGTGACATTAGGTCAAGTTCACCGCTACTTTCCACAGCTTCAAATAGTGGAATTACTTCATCAACAGGAATAGACTCAGGCTGTCTGCCGGTCAACCCTAACACGACTGCCATATCGGTTCCATGCCCTTTGCCCGTCTTTGCCAAAGAACCATACAGCCATACATCAATAGAAATCAAATCCGCCATCTGCTGTCCATCCAACAGTCGCTGCCCAAAATCAAGGGCGGCTTTCCAGGGCCCCATGGTGTGAGAACTCGATGGCCCTATGCCAATTTTAAAGATATCAAAAATACTTATCCTCTCTCCCAAGTCCAATTATTTAAGAAAAGTAGATCTAATACTTTCATAGGCAGGAAGTTGATTTTTATGCCATTTCTGAAGAATGGTTCCATTTTTCCACAAGACCAAACCTGGATTGGAACGGATAATTGTTTTTAATAAAATATCATCAGCTGTCAAATAGGTGGCTTTGATCCCAGTTTCAATCGCCAAATCTTCTGCGGCTTCCTTGGAGATACCCCCAATAACTACCGAAACTTCATTCCCTTCAGACTGGGCACCATCCAAAATGGGTTTCATAGCTTTTAAATCAGAGATAAAAGAGGCGGGCCATACAAAGTTGGTGTTGGTAACTTCCTTGTTCATGAGTTTTAAAAATCTCTTTTGCGGCGGATTCTTATCAGAAACTTGTGTAGTGTCTACAATAAAAACAGAATCCTGCACAATACTTTTTACAGACTCTGTCTCAAATTTTATTTTCGGAGAAATAACCATAAAGTTATTTTTTGGATTTGCTAAAAACATATCCGTAAAGTCAACTCCATCAAAATCGGTAATCTCAAATTCCGAAACCTTGGTTCTTGGAATACTGGGTTCTGTTTTGATTTGCTCCAACACTTCCCAATGTTTATCATCCCCATATTTTTCGGCTTCTTTCATATACTGATCATACGGTACTTCTATTACTTTTCCTGAAGTAAGATCCTTAATGCTAAATGCAGTTATTTTTACTCCGGCCTGGGCATCATCTTCTGCTTTTCTTTGAGCTGCAATATTGGCTCCGTTTTTAAAAGGCCTGAAATCAATATGGGGTTCTGTCCAGACAAAATTGTATAAACAATACCCTATCAAAATAGCATTGGAAGCGAAAACTATCCAGCCAGACTTTTTATTATCCAAAAGTTGGTGCATAAGTTTACTCCTTTCTACGAAATAAATAGAAGGAACCAGTAAAGCCAGATCTTTAAAAAAGGATATTCTAGGTTCAAGTTTGATAAAATCACCAAAACAACCACAGTCCGTAACTTTCATGTTGGATGCCTTGTAGGCACCCCAATTGCCAAAGTCAAAAAAATTAACCCCGGCTGGTACATAGCCGGTCATAAATGTAAATCCAGTGAGAATGGTAAAAAACACTACTAAACCAAAAAACAACCACGCAGTAAGTTTTGGCTTGTATCCCAAAAGCAGCATTACACCTAGTACAATCTCAAAAACAATCATACCCACTGAAAACCAAATTGATATATTGGAAAGCATGGGAAATACGGGTGCAATAAATGAAAACCAGGTTTGCGAAAATACAGATTCAAATTCACTAAAATATTGTTCCATTTTAAATGCAGTTCCCATAGGGTCTATAGCCTTTACCCAACCGGAAAAAATAAACAATACCCCACAAAACGACTGAAAAAAGGTCATTAAGTAGGATTTATGAAGCTTAAGCAAAAATGCTATGGCCAGAGTAAGAATGGCTGCCACAATACCTATATTCAGTACCAGGGTTGTAATACTCATATAATAATTTTTATTTATGCAAAAATAATCAATAGCGCTTAGAAAGAATGTTAACATACACATAATATGTATAAGATCGTTCATTTGAGCCACATATAATTGATTATCAACAACATAAAACATATTCCTCACTCCCTTTTTCAGAGTTTAGCGTCTACAATCTGTTAATAATAAATATCATTCTTTTTGAAAAAACACAATATTATTATCTTTGGTCAATGAACCCACCGAGTTTTAAGAAACCTCTGATCAACGTGATCGACGAGGACTACCTGATTCCACACCTTAACAGGAGACGAAGAGTGGCAGCATTATTACCTCATAATTATGCCACAAGCCATAAAACGTACCCCGTTTTGTATTTGCACGACGGTCAAAATTTGTTTGATGATCACGCTCCGTTTGGAAATTGGGGGGTCGACAAACAACTGGCATTATTAGCTGATTTGGGCATTGAAGTGATTGTCATAGCCATTGATCATGGGGGCAAAGAGCGTATTGCTGAATATTTGCCCTATGATAATCCAAAATTTACAGAGAAAAAGGGGGAACAATACCTTCAATTTATGATGGAAGATTTGAAACCTCATATTGATAAAAATTTCAGGGTCAAAACGGGTAGAGAGTTTACGGGTATTGGAGGGAGTTCAATGGGAGGATTGATTAGCCTTTATGCAGGCTTCAATTTTAACGAAGTGTTTGGAAATCTAATGATATTTAGCCCTAGCATCTGGATTTCGGAACAGGTATTTAAGCAAGCGACCCAATTTAATCCATTTGGGTCCACAAAAATATACCTCTATTCAGGTGGTCAGGAAAGTAACTCACTAAAACCATCTATGGATTTTTTAGGCTCAATTCTTAAAAGTAGAGAAAGAATGACCGGACAAATAGAAATTATGGAAAGTTACAACCCGGAAGGGACGCATCAGGAATATTTTTGGGGGCAAGAATTTCCTAAAGCGTTAACCTGGTTGTATTCAAACTGAAAAAAATGCACAAAATAAACATAACATCAAAAATCACTGAAAACCACCATTGGGTTATACCAATCTTTGAAAATGATCTTTCCCATTTCGATTTTAAAAGATGGAGCGGTCTCTCTCAGCCGGGGGAATTTAAAGCGGAAATTGGGGAAATCAATACACTGATACACCCAGCTTTTGAAAAAAAGAGGTGGTTGTTAGGATTAGGTAAACGAAATGGAGCTGAACAGTTGATTCAACCTTTTCGCAAGGTTATTCACCAAAATTTAAAAGTTGATGGTAAAATAGTAGTGAAAGCTGATCATTTTACCGAAGAACAACTTGAGGTATGTATGATAGGCTTGTTAATGTCTGGATACCAACTTAAATCTATTAAAAAAGAAAAACAGGCAGTAGAGGCTAAAATAATTGAAATTTATGCTCCTCAGGTTTTTTCAAAAAAAATACTTCAAAAATCAATAACGATTGCAAAGGCGTGTTTTTCAGCTATGGATTTAGTAAATATGCCCCCTAATTATAAAACACCACTTTATGTGTCTGAATTTGCAAAATTAACTGGTAAAGCATATCAGTTTGACGTTAAAGTAATCAAAGGAGCAGCATTACAAAAATCCAAGTTACATGCCTTATATGAGGTTGGGAAAGGCAGTCAACATGAACCCGCCTTTATTATAATGGAATACAAACCAGCCAAAAAACCAGCTGCCAGAATAGGGCTTGTTGGCAAAGGAATAACTTTTGATACTGGTGGTATTTCATTAAAGAATCCCTCCAATATGCATTATATGAAAAGCGATATGGCTGGAGCAGCAGCTGTGATTGGAGTAATGCAAGCTGCGGCAGATCTAAAATTGCCCATCCATTTGATAGGTATAGTGCCTGCTGCTGAAAATGCAGTGGGTTCAAAGGCTTATCGTCCTGGCGACATCATTCACAGTCATAGTGGTAAGACAATCGAAGTAATAGATACCGATGCTGAAGGTCGCCTCGTTTTAGCAGACGGACTGTCATATATGGCCAAAAACTTCACTCCAGATTATATAATTGATCTCGCAACATTAACCGGTAGTTGTATTGCTACGTTGGGCTATACCGCTGCTGGCCTTTTTACCCAAAATGAAGAATTGGCTGGTGAATTGTACCAATCCGGAAGAATAACAGGAGAAAAAAACTGGCGTCTTCCTTTATGGGATGATTACAAACCACAAATGCAGAGTGATATGGCAGATATAAAAAATTTAAGTAGTTTGCCAATTGCAGGTGCAATTACAGCTGCCAAGTTTTTAGAAGCCTTTACTGATAATCACCCTGCATGGGCCCACCTTGATATTGCAGGTGTAAGCTTCACGGATTCTGAATACTTAAAATCCAGAAGTGCTACTGCTTATGGTGTAAGATTACTGACCCATTGGATATTGGGTAAATGTTAAGGATAATCGACCATCTTTGATGATGGCTTACATTCAAATATTAAGACCCCTTAATCTTGTAATCGTTGTATTAACGCAGTCAATTATCTATTATTTTGTGCTGTCACCCCAGCTTTCAGCACCTGCACTTTCGGTTGTACATTTTACATTATTGGCTTTATGTACTGCGATCATCGCTGGTAGTGGATACCTCATCAACGACATCTACGATGTTCCGGCCGATCAGATAAATAAACCTGACAAATCATGGATCCCGAAACACATAACATTATCGATTGCCTGGAGGTATTATTATTTTTTAATTCTCATTGGAATGGGAATTGCCACCTACCTTGCTATTGCAACACGCAATCTTCCGTTGTTAACTTTATACCCAATTAGCACATGGTTGCTTTGGCTTTATGCTAAAAAACTTAAAAAATCTGGTATTGGAGGCAATCTGGTGGTTGCCTTTATGACCTCATTTGTTACCATTATATTGATCATTTCAGAAAGAAATCAACTAATGGACCCTGATAATTCGAATGTTCTGTATTTATTGATGGGCTTTGCCTGTTTCTCTTTTTTGGTAAACCTTGCCAGAGAGTGGGTCAAGGACATTGAAGATATTGATGGAGACCAAACAATTGGCTCCATTTCATTACCCATCTCAATTGGAATTGCAAAAACAAAAAGTTACATTCAATATTGCCTGGCGGCATCCATTATGTCAGTGGTGGCCTTTCAATTTATATACCCACATTCATTCCACCAAAGTATATTTGCGTTTGTGTTTGTTATAGCACCAATGGCAAAAGTCGCTGTCAAACTCAACAATGGGAGAGAAAAAAAAGATTATCACAAAACAGCCAATTTCTTAAAATTAATATTATTTGCAGGAATGATATACTTAATACTTTTTAGTCCTAATCTAAAGGTTTATGGAATTGCACAATAAAAAAATTATTCTCGGATCAAAATCACCCCGAAGAAAACAAATCCTTGAAGATGCCGGCTTCGATGTGGAAGTTGTTTCATTTGATGTTCAGGAAGACTATCCGGAATCTTTAAAAGAACATGAAATCGCTGAGTTTTTAGCTATCAAAAAAGCACAGCCATGTCTACATCTAGCCAAAAAAGACAGCTTGGTTATTACCTCCGATTCCATTGTGGTATTAGATGGATTTGTTTACGGAAAACCAACATCATATGAAAATGCATTCGAAATTCTCACAGCTCTTTCAGGCAATGTTCATCAGGTTTATACAGGTGTTTGTGTAGCTGGCCAAAACTCTAAAGTCTCCTTTACTGAAAAGTCTGATATCAAATTTGCCAATCTGGATGCAGAAGAGATTCATTACTACCTGGATAATTACAAGCCCTTTGACAAAGCTGGCGCATACGGCATCCAGGATTGGATCGGACTATGCAAGGTAGAATGGATTCATGGGACATTTTCTAATATAATGGGGCTACCTATGGCCAAACTTTATGATATTTTAAAAAAATGGCAACATTGAAAATAATCTCATAACTTTGCAAAGAACAAACGCTTTGAAAAATGTACCCGAGATTGCTATTGGCAGCTTGCCAATTGTGCCTATCTATAGGCTTTTACAACCCTGCCCTATCACAAACTCCCCTGGAAGTTGATATTGAAAATATTTTTGATGCCTGGTATGAAAACACGGGCAATGAAGAGGAGGATTTTTTAAGTTATCTGGCTGTTTTGGAGGATCTAAAAAAGGAACCTCTTGATCTTAACAATTTAAAAGATGTTGATTTAGACAATTTCTTTTTTCTAACCGATTTACAAAAAAATGAACTCCTATCACATTCAACCAGTGTGGGTAATTTTATATGCCTGGAAGAATTACAAACCATACCATCTTTGGATGAAAAAACCATCCAGATGTTGAGGCCATTTTTCATGGTGAAAAATTTGAATTTTGCCCTTTTTACACCTCAGATATTGAAAGAAGGCAATCATGTTTTTTATATAAAGTGGAAACAAAAATTAAAATCAAGTCAAATTTCTATTTTGGCAGATACAAACATGCTGGGTTCACCTGCGCATTGGGTTGCTCGATATAAATGGGAGGGCTCTAATACATTTAAAGCAGGATTTGTTGCGGAAATCGATCCCGGAGAAAAAATTGCATGGGATAAAAATCGAAAATGGGCTGACTATTTCAGTTGCTATGTACAACTCAAACGAAAATGGAAGTGGATACAGGAATTAATAATAGGTGACTTTGTTCCCAGCTTTGGCCAGGGCTTGATTGTACACAATGGATTTGGAGCAGGCAAATCCTCAATGGTGATGCATATCCGGAAGCAGGGGGCCACTTTCAGGCCGTACTCATCGGTGAATGAAATGGGCTATTTTAGAGGCATTGCCAGTGTTATTCATATCTTACCATCACTCAAAATGGGGTGGTTTCTTTCTAATAAAAATATTGACACCAATCTCGCAACTAGTTCAACGGATTCTTCTATGGTTGAAATTCAATCTATCATTAAAAGTGGATACCACAGAACCCTCAATGAGTTGGGCAACAAAAAAAATTCCAATCAAAAAAATGTTGGCTTTCAATTACAATGGCAGTACAAAAGATCTACCTTTAGCATCAACCATCTTTCTTACTTTTACAGCAACGCTATTGCAAAAGGGAATGACGAATACGAACTTTATAACTTTTATGGAAAAAACATTCACCTTACAAGTTTTGATTGGAAATGGTCATTTAAAAATTTTTCCTCTTTTGGCGAGCTTTCAAAAAGTTACAACAACGAATTGGCTGTAACAAGTGGATTATTAATGTCGTTGGATAAAACAATTGATGTATGCCTTCATTACAGGAATTACGGACTCAGCTATTATACATTTGATGGCAATGCATTTGGAGAATCATCAAAACCACAAGCTGAAAAAGGAATTTATGTAGGCTCAGAATGGAGACCTGCTTATCAGTGGAAAATTTCAGCTTATCTTGACTTTTGGCAACATCCATGGCTTAGATATCAAATTGATGCACCTTCAAGAGGAAAGGAGCTGCTTGTCAGAATAGAGCACACTATAAAACGAAAATTCAATGTGTATTTGCAGTACTTCCTGGAATCCAAAGAAATCAATGTTAACAACACATTGAATAAAATAGAAGGATTAGCCATCAGGCAAAGGCACAAAGTCAGATTGAATTCTTCCTGGCAGGTACATCCCTATTTAGAACTTCGAACCAGAGCTGAATTAAACATTGTCCGGCTGTCAAACAATCCTGAAAAAGGACAATTACTATACCAGGATATTATTTACCATCCCAAGTCTTCTCCTTTATCATTAACCGCAAGACTGGCAATTTTTCAAACTGATGGTTACAATTCCCGGATTTATGCATATGAAAACGACATTCTGTATGAATCAGCACTTCCTTTTTTATCTGGTACAGGTCGACGAGCTTATGTAAATGTGAGATATAAATTTCATAAAATATTAACTGCTGAATTCAGATTTGCACAAACAACGTATTTACAAAACACTCACTTTTACCCAAAAATAAGTACAAACCACAATAATCAAGAAGAAGTTGATGTAAAGCTCCAATTGAAAATTCAATTATAAAAAAAACGGCCACAAATTGTTAATCTGTGGCCGTTTTAATTTTATAACAATAAATTTATTTCTTCATCCAAGCTGCAATAGAAACGTCATTCATCTTTACATATTCATCATTTCCAGCAGCAGAAGCCAACTCTTTTGACAATTTAGCAGCTTCAATAGCTTCCTTGTACCTGCCAAGATCGGCAAGAATTAAAGCCTCTTTTCTTACTTGCCAAAATTTTGGACTACTTACTTTGTTTGCTTTTTTAACCCACTCTAATGCTTGCTCAAGATCTTTACCTGAATCATGATAGTAAGATGCAGCATTGTAATAGTCATTGGTACTTGGTCCGGCCATGACTTTTTCGATATTAGCCATAACTACTTTGTCAACTTCAACTCCAATCTTTACTGGCACCAGTGTTTTTTCCCAACTCAGGGTCATCGTAGTTTGTGTAGTCTCAATATTGTTGAAATCGATGGTGAAAGTTTCCACCTGTTGGCTCAACATTACAGGTTTTACCATTACAGAAACATCAGGCGTCTTTTCAATATAGGCAGACCAATTGCCACCATCATATTTGTAAAAATTGACAGACCAACTGTCCGCACCTGGTTTTGTTAAAAGTCCATAGTCACCTTTTTTTACTGCCATACCTTCTACTGAAACATCTTCAGAAAAACTGACTTTGGTTACACTATTGGCTCCTGTTCTCCAGAAATTACCAAATGATACCACGGCATCTGCACCAAATATTTTTCTTCCTTTGGCACTTGGACGAGAATACTCGACTTTAATATCCGTAAGACCTACTTTCTGCTCGATTTTGCAGGAAGGACTCGCAGCTGGGGTTGAAATTTGTGCACCTATACCTGAAATAATAAAACAGGCAAATGCAACAATGGCTAAACGTAGCTTTGTCATGATGTTAAATTGTTAGTGATTTTAATTGTAGAATAAATCATTTGTTGCGACAATTGTTCATACAATAAAAAAAAATAGATCTAAAATGTTAAAGTTTTATTATATAAATAATATTCATAATATGTTAATTACTGAATAACATATTTTTATAAATTAAAGATTTCAAAAATCGATAAAATTGGCACTTTTATCAAAATTCTCGACTTGACAGGTGACCTCAATACGATTACCTTTAAGAAAATTTATCCCTATGATCATATTTGGAATCACCCTCATGATTCTGATTTTTTTTGGTAATAGCCTGTTAAAAGAGGCTTAATCAAAGAAAAGATGAGAAAAAAGCAAGTCCATAAGACTTGCTTTTTTTTATGTCCATAAATTTTCAGCATACTTATATCCATTCCCTGTTTGTATAAATGCAACATCCCAGGAGTCATTCACCCTATTTTCATTTATGCTCTTTTTTATTGCAGCCAGGCATGCAGCACCCTCTGGTGAGACAAAGCGCCCTTCTTGTAATGCAAATGATTTTAAACTTGCCAACATTTCATTTTCAGTAACTGAAATGGCGAAACCCTTACTTTCTTTTATGGTTTTTAAAATCAATTTATCTCCAAACGCTTTGGGAACCCTTAAACCATTGGCTGCGGTTTCATCAGGTTTATTCCAAACTTCAGAAATTTCAGCCCCTTCATTCCATGCCTTAATGATAGGAGCACAACCTTCCATCTGTACAGCAACCATTCGGGTTGGTATCTCATCTATCCACCCCATTTTTTGCATTTCTTGAAAGGCTTTCCATATACCAATCAATCCTGTGCCTCCACCAGTTGGATAAAAAATGATATCGGGTAATTTATAATTTAACTGAGCCGCAATTTCATAGCCCATAGTCTTCTTTCCTTCCAAACGAAAGGGTTCTTTTAAAGTTGACACATCCCATGCTCCCCATTCTTTGTTTTTTTCCGTCATCAGGAGTCCTGCATCTCTTATTGTTCCGTCAACTGTGTACACCCCGGCATCCATCAACGACACATCAAATGAAAACATCTTTGGTGTTTGCCTGGGCATAAAAACGGAAGCCTTCGTTTTAGATTTTGCAGCATAGGCCGCCAATGCGCTTCCTGCATTACCAGCTGTCGGTGTACAGAAATGTTTTACACCTAATTCAACTGCCTTGCTGACAGCAGCCGACATACCGCGTGCCTTAAATGAACCTGTTGGATTGGTAGATTCATCTTTCATCAGTAATGGCCTGCTCAAACCTATAGACTTTGCCCATGAAGTCAATGGGCGAATCTCTGTCATTCCTTCACCTAAAGAAAAGATGTTTTCAGTTTTAAATACAGGTAAAAATTCTTTCCATTCCCACATTCCTGATTTTGACATTTCTTTCCAAACTGGCCTTTTACCTATCTTGTCTAGATGGTACACAGCCACCAAAGGTTGGGAGCAATTTTGACAATAATTGATAAGAATATTGGAATCAAATTCTTTTTCACATGTCAAACATATTAAATGACTCAGTCTGGATCCTGTATTCATACTTTTTTTCGAAATATAAAATTTTTTTTAAGCTTTTAGACCCTAAAATTGGTGCGAACTCTACAAAAGTATTGAGCACCTGACTCCCAAGTCACAATGTTTGGCAAGTTTTACTTGCGTAAAACTTCAAAGCCCCATCCTCACCACTTTCGAAAGCGAGCTTTCGACGCTGTGAGGATGGGGCTTTTGCTCCAAACATTTATTGTGACCTCGGAAGGATTTGAACCCTCAACCCTCAGAGCCGAAATCTGATATTCTATCCAGTTGAACTACGAGGCCTGTGGTGCAAAAGTATAAAAAATTAATGAAATAGCAGAAGGTGGATATGGGGTATTAATTTCATCTCAATTGAAGAAGCTTATGGATTTTTTTATAAGATCCAATTTCTACTTCCAGAAAATTAATGCCAACTGGTAGTTCATTTGTGGATAAGATTTCACCGAGTTGAATTTCTATTTCTGTAGCATCCAACCACTTGTCCGCCACATCTAAAATTCTTCCATTTAAATCTATTAGCCTACATTTCAGCCTATTAGGATAAGGTTGTTCAATTTTTAAACTATAATTGCTTTCTGCTTCATTATGTAACAATAAAATATTAACCTCATTGACTTCTTTGATTGGGGTTTTATTTCTGGGAATATTATTATCCAGCCATGCCAACCTATTGGATAACCAGTTTTTCAATTCTTGTACTTCGCCCTGCCATGTGGTAGGTATTGGAGATGGGTTAGGCCATACATATTGTCCCAGTATATTCCACTTATTAAAATTGCGGATTTGAGCTTCTTCTAATTCAATGCTCATTGAATCAATCAATCCAAAAAGAAATTCCTGGCTGAGCTTTCCATGTTTTCTTTGGTAATCATAGCTTTTAGATAGACTATCAACAAAAAAACTATCTTGCAATAATTTGTCCCACCAGAATGGGAGATGAAAGCCATCTTCAGGACAAATGGTGTTGAAATTCCAGGAAAATCCCTGATAACTTTGCCCTTGGCAATAATCAGCATTTCCGAAACTGATATCATAGTCCCACGGGGGGCCAATGGTCAATTTGCCACCTTTGCTGTCCTTATCTTTATATAAAAAAGTTGACAATCGATAGCCATCAACATTTCGGCTTACTTCATTCAGAATCCAATAATAAACAAAACTTTCCAGATTAATCCATTTTCTATATCCGTTTATTGGATCTTTAAACAAAGGTGATTTTAAGGCACTTTCAAAGCTTGAAACATAATCTTTTATGTAGCTTCTTTGCTGAGCCGGTGCATCTTCCGGATAGTGATATTGAAAATAAATACTTTTGGGCTGGGAAGACAATGAATAGTAATTACTGAGCCAACCTCCATTCTGTGTGCCGGTTTGTTTGTCGATTTTTATAATATAACCACCTGTCAGATCATCACCAACCACCTCTTCAGGTTCTAGTTTTGCAATATCAACTCTGCCCTTCCCTCTTTTAATTTTTTCCATAACAACAAAGACCCCCAGGTAACTATTGTTTATGATCACCTCAACAAATCTGGTCCGGCTGGCATAAAAACCCATTGATCTGTATATTTCCATGGCCAGCACATTGTGCATCAGGCTTTTTTCATGATATGAAGGGTACAAAATATAATCAGATTCTTCAGGCCATCCAAATAATGACACATCTCTATCTTCTCCATCGTCTAAACGCGTCTCAAACGAATATGCTTTTTTCGGAAAACTCTGCGAACTGGAACCCCTGAGTTCAATTCCAGCCTTGCCAGCATAAACATTAGGCTGATCCTGGTCTGTTTGATAGTACGATGGTGGATCAATGATTTTTAGCTCAATTGTACTTTTTTCATAGTCATTAATTGTGTTCCCTTTAGTATCAATAACCACAATCGGCAGATTCGATCTAACAATCTGAGAATCAACTATCAAACTGGTGCTTAAAAAAATAAACAGCAGAACGCTCTTTAGCAGGATAAGGGTAGATATAGGGTATGATTGTCTTATTTTGGAGCTCAATTTGTAATTCTTTTACTTAACTAGTTAGTTCGTAAAGATAATCATAGCACAAGAACCTGTATGAATAACAAATCAGTATTTTTCCTATTTCAATTTTTAATTTATTTCAATATTTCAACGCCCTTAGCCAACAGTCAGGTTACGGAAGTTAAATACATGGTAAAATTTGACGAATCAACAGAACTCTATGATTGTTATGTTGTTATTGGTGCCGGGTTTGCAAATACTACGCAGCAACGTACTCAGATGTCTGCGCAGTACACCATTGTTGTGCCAACCGGGAGCGTGGTAACCATTCCCCAAACTTATCTTCCGCTACAAAACAACCAAAATTATGGTGGCACAATGCCTACTTTATGGTCATTGGCCAATCAGATATTGCACCCTGCTGTTCAACCCGGTTCAGATTTTTATGGTATCGCTCCTTCATTGGTTCCAACCAGTCATTACAATAATATAACAACAGGAGATACTCTTAAACTATTTTCTCTTTCCATTGAAGTACCCCAGGGAGGGTGCAAAAGTGGTATTCGATTGTTTCAAAATGGAATAGATCCCTCTGCTGCGGCGCCTGGGATGGGCGGTGGCGACTTTTCAAATGGATTTACCATAGGAAGTCCAATCCAACGCTATAAGGGCAACATCAATAGTTGGGTTCCCGGTGATGGCGTGCTCAACCAAGCGGACAGCGGTTTTGGCAGTCTTAGAAAAGCGGTGTTCTGTGCTCGTGAAAATGAATATATCCTGGTAGAAGACAGCCTTTCAGGTAAAACAATCCAGCTTTTTAGTCCAATTTTGGTAGATAAAAACATCAATGTGGTCAGATCTCCTAATCAGGAATTTAACATCGTAGCTCCCATTGAAGGTTCTGCATTTGTCATAATGCAGAATAAGTCATTGTATATCAAAAACATAAACTTGCAGGCACCTCATAATTCTGTAAGTTTAAGCCGGATTTTCACAAATAATGGAAAATTGACAGTTCATAATGTGGATATAACTGACCCAAAACTAAGTCAGGGGGTGGGTGCTACAATTACCAATTTTGGCGAGCTCATTTACGAAGGATCCAACACCATTTCAGATTAGGTGACATTTTGACAATCATATTGACAGATTGTACCTCCAATTTTTTATTTCCAATTTTTATTCTGTTATAATGTCAGAAAAATTGAAATGGCACATTTAGTGTTGTAAAAAGGTGAAAATTCACTTAAAAATTTTAAACTTAAAAAATACTTGTTATGAAGCCAATCAACGACAGAGTTGTTATTAAACCAGCTCCAGCCGATGAAAAAACGTCTGGAGGTATCATCATTCCGGACAATGCAAAGGAAAAACCACAGCGTGGAACCGTTATTGCTGTAGGACCAGGCAAAGAAAACCACAAAATGACCGTTAAAAAAGGTGATACTGTTTTATATGGCAAGTATGCCGGGCAGGAAATCAGCTACAAGGGCGACGATTATCTCATCATGAGAGAAGACGATATCCTTGTAATCATTTAATTATCCAATTCACTTTAAAAACCATTAAACAATAGAAATATTATGGCTAAAGAAATTAGTTTTAATTCGGAAGCACGCGCAAGCCTAAAAAAAGGTATTGATGCGTTGGCCAATGCAGTAAAAGTAACCTTAGGACCAAAAGGAAGAAACGTAGTAATCCAAAAAAGTTTTGGTGCACCAACCATTACCAAAGATGGAGTGACCGTAGCAAAAGAGATTGAACTCGAAAATGCCATTGAGAACATGGGTGCCCAAATGGTTAAAGAAGTTGCTTCTAAAACCGCTGATGCTGCCGGTGACGGTACTACTACGGCCACTGTACTTGCTCAGGCTATGGTAACTGCCGGTATGAAATACGTTGCAGCTGGTGCCAATCCAATGGACCTCAAAAGAGGAATTGACAAGGCGGTAGATGCGGTTATTGCAGATTTGAAAAAACAAAGTGAAGTTATTGGAAACGATTTCAAAAAAATCCAACAGGTAGCAGCCATTTCAGCTAATAACGATGAAGAAATCGGTACTTTGATTGCTGATGCAATGAAAAGAGTGACCAAAGATGGCGTAATCACCGTCGAAGAAGCCAAGGGTACTGACACTTATGTGGATGAAGTAGTAGGTATGCAGTTTGATAGAGGCTACCTCTCTCCTTACTTTATAACCAACACAGAAAACATGACTACAGAATATGATAGTCCGCTGATTCTGATTCACGATAAAAAGATTTCAAACGTTCAGGAAATTGTTCCGGTTTTGGAAAAATCAGCGCAGTCCGGTCGTCCGTTGTTGATCATTGCAGAAGATGTAGATAGCCAGGCCTTAGGTGTTTTGGTTGTCAACAGGTTGAGAGCAGGTTTGAAAGTAGTAGCTGTTAAAGCTCCTGGATTTGGAGATAGAAGAAAAGCTATGCTTGAAGACATTGCAGTATTGACTGGCGGAACTGTTATTTCTGATGAAAAAGGTTATAAGTTGGAAAATGTACAACTTAGTGACCTGGGACAAGCAGAAAAAATCACAGTAGATAAAGACAATACAACCGTAGTAAACGGAAAGGGTAAGAAAAAAGACATTGAAGCCAGAATCAACCAGATCAAGGCTCAAATTGAAACTACTACTTCTGATTACGACAGAGAAAAACTTCAGGAAAGATTGGCCAAACTGGCCGGTGGAGTTGCTGTTCTTTATGTAGGAGCTGCTACTGAAGTAGAAATGAAGGAGAAAAAAGACCGTGTTGATGATGCTTTACATGCTACACGTGCTGCCGTTGAAGAAGGAATCGTTAGCGGTGGTGGAGTTGCCCTGGTAAAAGCGATGTATGCCGTTGACAAGGTAAAAGGCATCAATGAGGATGAAGACATGGGAGTTCAGATTGTTAAAAAAGCCCTGGAATTTCCACTTCGTACGATTGCTGAAAATGCAGGAGTTGATGGATCCGTTGTTTTCCAGGAGGTTTACAAATCAAAAGGTGCCAAAGGCTACAATGCCAGAACTGGTATTTATGAAGATTTGAAAAAAGCAGGAGTTATTGATCCTACAAAAGTTACAAGGGTTGCTGTCAGCAATGCAGGCTCTATTGCCAGTATGGTATTGACAACAGAATGTGTCATTTCTGAGAAAAAAGAAGAAAATGCGGGCCATCCACCAGCCATGCCAGGTGGAGGAATGGGAGGTATGATGTAATAAATCATCCTTTACCACGATAAAAAAGCCCGTGCAGTTTTGCATGGGCTTTTTTTATTAGGTTAATGACAAAAAAGCTTTTGTGATTGCCAACCACAAGTTTCTGTTGTCCACGACAAAAGGTAAAGCTTAGGCTTGCTCAATAAAGGTAATTGCGTTTCGGAAGGCTTACCACTCCAAATTTGTTTACCATCAATATCCCATACTTTTAATTGATCCAATTTTTCTACATCTCCAAAAAGTTGAATTTTCCCATCCAGACACTTAGCTTCCACTTTTTTTACTCCCGATTTGCGAGGTAAAGTAATGGAATGATACTGCACATGTGATCTTCTGTACTCCTTTGTTTGTCCCGTTTCTAAATAGGGGTCGAATGGTTTCCATCTATTTGCATAATAAGAAATGATTGCATAATAATAAGTCTCCCCTTCTACAAGGACTCCTCCATTGGCACCTAAATGATCAACATCCAAAGTAAAATTTCTTTCAATCCCTGTATTTCTGCCATTGACTTTTAAAGAAGCATTCCAGATTCTTTCTACTTTATCAAATGGATCCAAATTATCTGTGGAAGAGTACCAGTACAACTTATCAAACTTATTTTTAACATCACATTGATATACCAATCTTGCATCACCTTCTTTAAAGCCATCCTGTATTTTCATAAATGGGTGTTTTATCTGATATACTTGGTAACCTTCAAACAAATAATATTTGTTTTCATTTACTATCAGAATTTCTTCGGGAATAGCAGCTGCTTCTGAAATTTTTTCAATATTTAAATCGTTCACAAAGGGATTGATGGTAAAATTCAACTTATTACCATTCTCTTCATAGGTCGAAATTAAATTTGCTCCAGGATCCAAAAAATCATCAATATAAATACACCCTTCTTCAAATTGCAAAAATGCTTCATCTTGCAATTGATACGCAACTGACAAATCAATATTGGCTTGCCTTCGATGAATAGGGCTCAGATGGAATAAAAATCTTTTCCTTGCTTTGGGTTGAAGAAAAAACTTTTCCGCTGCTGCAAGGGCAGTCATAGAATCATTAAAATTGATCTTTTCAGACAACATATTCCAAGAACCCTGTTTACCGGGATCTCCATGGTACATAAAATTTGTCCTCTTATCCTTGTAAACTAATTCATCGCCAGTAAGATCGAATCCATTCATTAATAAATGCATTAAATTATATCTCTTTAAGGAAGATGTTTCGAAATCTGAGGTGCTGAACAATTGAAAACTTCGCAATCCAACAAACACAATTGTATCAGCCTCTTCTATTTTTTCATTGTCGGTGATATCCAGCAATAAAGGACTCCCTAATTCATTTCTGATAACTTTACCTGAAGCGTCTCTTGCATATTTTTTATAAGAAATATTCAAAGGAAAACTGCTTAAATTATAATAATAAGGAAAAACATCATCCGAAATACAATTATCAAATGAGTCAAGCCCTGTATGTATTTGCTTGTGATAATAATACACCATGCCACTTAAGCTATCTACTCCTATGTATCGGTCTACTTTGCAATCTTGACCTGGTGTTAATTGAAGTCCAAAGGCCATGTTTAACAAATCACTTTCATTTTGGTTGATCACGTCAAAATAAAAATAAACCCCATCATTTACAGGTTTCTCATTGTTATAATGGAATAGGTAACAATTGATATGAATTTGCATAGCATCACCACCCGAAAATCGGTGAACACCGGCAACATCATTTATAGACCAGTACCACAATTCATTTGGAAAATTTTCAACTATTTCACACGATTTGTGGATGCCAGGATAATCGCCTGCACATGGATTATAATTTCCATCATTGTCTACATCTATAAAGGACGCCAATCTTTCATCTGGCAGATCAAATGCAAACTTTTCCTTCCAGAACGGATTGTTTCGTGCCGGCCAATATTTTACATTTTCAGGTATCTTATCACAATCATAGGTGTCTACATTCCTGAAACTAAAAACATGTGATTTTATTTCCTCTTTTGTTATCCTGAATAATTGGTTCCAATTACTGCAATGTTGATTAAAATCTTCATTCCAGGCCGGAACTGGCCCGGGGGTGAAATCGGATTTCCCGGAATTGGCATCTATGCCTGCACTATATCTGTTTCCGGCACGATCCTCAGCAGTCAACCAAATCGCTATAGTGCCAACACCAGCCAAAAGATCTTTATCATGCAAATGATGAAAGAAACCTTCAGGAAAAAATATTCCAGAATTTTCTACAGCAAACTTAGCTCTTCCTGCTTTATATTCAGCTGATAATTTGATGGGGTCACAAAATGGAGTCAAGTCTCTTGTTATAAAGACCTCGCTACCCTGGCTACTTGCAGCATGAATACATAATAAGTAACAAACGGGAAATAAATACTTTTTCATAGAACAAAAATTACTCAAATTTTTGTTCTTTTAAAATAAAGCAACTCTTAAATAAGAAAATGGATTGCAGGCGACAATTAATAAACCAACATTATAGCAATACAAGCTGCTAATTCAACTTATAAGCGATGTTCATTTTCTTCAATCCGTCAACAAAATCATAAGAGGCATTTACCTTAGAAGCAGTAGGTACCAACTCCAAATCGTTGTCTCCTTCCTCTTCGTCAGCTACAATGATGCGAAGTCGGTGATCGCCTTTATTTTCTGTTACCAACTGCGAAAGTCCATTTACTAAGGGTTGGTCTACATCTGCCAAAGGAATTCTAATTGTAATGGATTTGGTAAATAGTTTTCCAATAGTATCCAACAACTTCATGTCTTTTACCCTAAAAAACATGCGGTCGCTATTAAATTGTTTGCCGTAAATACCCTCCATATATATGACATTGCCCTTTACCAGTAGGTGCTTAAAACTTTCGTATTGCTCATTAAATAGGGTAAATTCATAACTTCCAGAATAGTCCTGCAGACTAAATCTGGCATAATTTGTTCCCCTTTTACTTTGCATTACATTCACTTCTGTGATAAAACCTCCCAGCTTGAGTCCTTTATCTAATAAATTTTCTAAGTCATCCAATCTGGCATTAATAAAAGCTGAAAACTCCAGGCTGTATTGGTCCAAAGGGTGTCCACTCAGGTAAAATCCGGTGATGTCTTTTTCTTTTTCCAGCTTTAGCAACTGATGCCACTCCTCACATTCAGGTACCTGAGGTTCCGCTATCATGGCCTGGTGCATCTCCCCAAACAATGAAGCCTGAGCTCCATCTTTTTGAGATTGGAAATTATTGCCATATCGGATCAAATGTTCAATAAATGAATCAAAGCCACCTGAAGGAGCAAAGTACTGAGACCTTGAAAATTGAAATGAATCCAACGCTCCTCCCATCGCCAGACTGTCAAGTAATTTTTTATTGATCGATCTGAGGTTGACTCTCCTCATCATATCAAAAATGTCCTTATAGTGTCCTTTCTTTCTCTCTTCAATCAGTTCTTCCACAGGCCCCTCTCCTACTCCTTTCAAAGCAGATAATCCAAATCTTATGTATTCTTTGTTGGCAATAGAAAAATTGAGCTGGCTTTCATTGACATCGGGCCCCAGGACTTTAATGCCCATCCTCTTAGCTTCAGTAATAAAAAAGTTAAGCGATTTGATCTCTCCTTTGTTATGATTTAAAACAGAGGCCATAAATTCTTTAGCATAATGGGCTTTTAAATATGCCGTCTGAAAAGCCAATAAAGCATAACATGTTGAATGACTCTTGTTGAATGCATAGGATGCAAATGCTTCCCAGTCTTTCCAAATTTTTTCAATGACGGGTTCTGGATGTCCATTTTTTTTACAACCTTCCAAAAACTTAGGGTACGTTTCGTCAATGAGTTTACGATTCTTCTTACCCATCGCTTTCCTAAGCAAATCGGCCTCCCCTTTGGTAAAGTTGGCCAACTTTTGAGAAAGCAACATCACCTGTTCCTGATAAACGGTAATCCCGTAAGTTTCCTTTAGATAACCTTCCATGTCGGGCAAATCATAGGTTATCTTTTCCCTACCATGTTTTCTTTCAATAAAGTTAGGTATGTACTGAATAGGCCCCGGTCTGTACAGCGCATTCATCGCTATCAAATCCTCAAACTTGTTGGGCTTAAGGTCTTTTAGATATTTTTGCATTCCGGGAGATTCGTACTGAAAGATACCGATGGTGTCTCCTCGTTGAAATAACTGATAAGTGAGCTTATCTTCCAGGTCTATCTTATCTATATCGATTTCAATATCATGGGTTTCTTTAATCAGCTTCAAGGCGTCTTTGATGATGGTAAGGGTTCTTAGCCCAAGGAAGTCCATCTTCAACAATCCTGCCTCTTCTGCAACACTGTTATCAAACTGAGAAACCACCAACGCTGAATCCTTTGCAGTGGCAATAGGTATAATATTGCTGATGTCCTCTGGTGTGATGATAACCCCGCATGCATGCACCCCTGTAGATCGAACCGAACCTTCAATTTTTTTGGCAGTTCTGATCATATGGCCAACATCTGAATCTTCTGAAGCCAGTTCTCTGAATTTATAAGCTCGATCCAGATCGTCTTTATTAAGATCGTTTTTAAGCTTATCTGCCACGTCTTTTTCAGCTAAAACGGCATCCAATGTTGCGGAAAGATGTGCTGGAAAAGATTTTGCCACCCTATCCACCACATCCAAAGGAATATTCATCACTCTGCCCGTATCTCTGAGTGACGTTCTTGCCGCCATCGTTCCATAGGTAATGATTTGAGCTACCTGATTGCGGCCATATTTGTCAATTACATAGTCGATGACCTTATCTCTTCCTTCATCATCAAAATCGATGTCAATATCCGGCATGGATATCCTTTCTGGATTCAAAAAACGCTCAAAAAGCAGATCGTACTTGATAGGGTCTACATTGGTTATTCCCAAACAATAGGCCACAGCAGATCCAGCAGCGGAGCCCCTGCCAGGCCCTACTGAAACTCCCATATCACGAGCCGAGGTTGTAAAATCCTGCACAATTAAAAAATATCCCGGATAGCCACTTTTAATGATGGTATCCAACTCAAAATTTAACCGATCTTCAATTTCTTTGGTGATGGAACCGTACTTTTTTTTGGCTCCCTCAAAAGTAAGGTGGCGCAAATAATCATCCTGGGTTATAAATTCTTTTGGCAAAGGAAACGCAGGAAGCAAAACATCTCTGGATAGTTTAAGGCTTTCTACTTTAGAAGCAATTTCCATCGTATTTTCAATGGCATGCGGAACATCTCCAAAAAGCTGATTGATTTCTGCTTTGGTTTTTAAATAAAAATCAGAACTGGGAAATTTAAATCGAGTCTCTTCAGACATTAAAGATCCCGTATTTACACATAGCAATACATCGTGAGGAGCGGCATCCTCTTCCTCAACATAATGTACATCGTTGGTTACGATGGTCTTTACGTTGTACTTTTTGGCCAATTGTAACAACACCTGATTGACATCTTCCTGACTCATAAGTGAGCCATCAATCCGATCTATTCCTCTGTGACGTTGCAATTCAATGTAAAAATCTTCGCCCAGTAAATCAAGCCACCATTTCAATAGCTTTTCTGCTTTTTCATTATTACCTGAAGCTATGGCCTGAGGTATCTCCGCGCCTATACAACAAGATGTAGCGATAAGGCCTTCGTGGTATTTTAATAGTAGCTCTTTATCTATTCTGGGAAACTTACCATACATGCCTTCGGTAAAGCCTAAGGAACATAATTTAGATAAGTTCCTGTACCCTACTTCATTTTTGGCCAGCAACAATTGATGAAATCGTTCATCCCTCTGTCCCTTCGATTTTTCAAAACTTTTCTGCCATCTGTTTTCAACCATATAAAACTCACACCCTATGATGGGTTTTATTCCCTTTTTATTGGCTGCTTTGACAAATTTAAATGCCCCAAACATATTTCCATGGTCGGTCAAGGCTATGGCTTGTTGCCCATCCTTGACAGCTTTTTCCATAAGTGCATTAATATCAGAGGCTCCATCCAATAAAGAATACTGGGTATGGCAATGTAGATGGCAAAAATCTTGCATGAAATAAACTATTGGTGGGCACTACACCCAACTAAACAACAAAATAAAATACCGGCGTGTTCTACGGTGAAAGCAAAAAACTATTATCGGGCAATTATCAATTTGTGAACCTCGGATTTATGTCCAATCATCAGTTCTACAAAATAAAGCCCAGACACTATTTGTGTCACATCTATAGATTCATTTTGCTTCACTTCACCACGCACCATGACTTTTCCCTCAATACTTCGAATGGCAAAATAAGAGCCTTCCGGGGCTTTGATTGAAAGCCTGTCACTGACCGGATTGGGGGCAATTTGCGCAAGGTTATTGACTGTTTCAAACTTTTGCTCTAATGTGTAAACTTGTCTTGTATTTGCATCCATCAATTCCCCATTGATACTAACAGTGGACAAGGAATTGGCTTCAATCAAGAACAATAACTCCGCAGCAGCGAAGTTGTAAGACTCGTTTAATAACAAATTGAATTGTGAATTGCCAACACCTGCCCAATCAAAATTTTCGTTGACCTGGCGGATTTGGTTTTCGTTTAAATTTAATTTTATTAGAGCTGCCTCTAGGTTTACACTTTTGTTAAAACTTACCGGAAGATATGTATTGCCGTCAATTGTCAATGATTGACCAACCACAAATACAGGTGTTATACTGCTTCTGGGCAAAGCCGTCTCGTTTCTGGTCTCGGTAAGATCTCCTTTGGCAAATGCCGTAAAATCAAGAAAACCATTAAATTTTTTGGCGTCATAAACTGGGGAGTAGGACTGTAGACTTAAATCTTTTTCTTTCATATAAGAAGGGATAAATCGCCAGTCTTCACGACCAAAACTATTTTTTTCTTTTAACAACTTATCTTTTAAAAGCAGAAAATCTCTTGCATTTACCTTTTTATCATCATTAATGTCTGCCGCCAAGAGCCCATAATTGGAAAGTGTGTCATCCCCTGCCAAGTATGCTTTGAAATAAGCATAGTCCGATATGTCAACCTGAGCGTCATCTAATCCCGTTTTAGAAGGAATAAATTTCATGTCATTGTAGATCGCAACATCTTTAAAATTATAGGCACCCTCACTAATTTGTCCATATACATTAAAATTACCTGCATTGCCCTGCATGGTCATGCTGCCTGCCATCACTTTTTTACCTGATGGTTGCATTACTTTACCTGCAGCTGTAAGGGTATTAGAGCAACTACCATTATCGTACACTGTCATATTCACTGCACAAAAATCTTTGTTGCCCATAAGATCAATAGCATAAACAGTGAGGTATTGATATCCGGCATTGGAACAATCATAAAACCGCAATGAATCAGCAGGGTTTGCTGAAAATGAATATTTGATAAATTGAGTTGCTGTACAATTATCTAAAGCGCCTAAACTAAACATAGATGCTGGCACCCTCAGCTTAGTTCCATCTTTACCATCAATAGCAACACTAACATTTTGGACACAATAAGGTGTGGGTGGTTTATTATCCATGGTGGTAAAATTGGTGCTACAACCCGTCAAATTGCCACAAGCATCTTTTACTTTCCAATTGACTTTATGCTTACCATAACCCAAAAGCTCTGGCAGTGTAATTTTGATCTCCTGCCCAGTATTTTGAAGTGGTAGGAAAAAAATGCCAGTTCCAATATTTGAATAAACATAATCTATTTTGGTATCACCCCATAAATCCACTTCAATTATCCATGACATTTTTTCAGAAGTACAATTCCCCGGATCAATCGCATTATTGGATAAGGTAACTCTTGACTTACAGCCCTCATTAAATCCTATTGTCACATCTTTACAAGCCGTAAACTCAGGTTTTTCTTTATCAATCACTTTGATCACCTGAGTGCCATACCATACACTGCCTCCATAGGGTGAATTGGGCGTATAGTCACACCAATTGATCACTGTAAACTTCCTCAATATTTTTTTACACCCCTCTTCTGAGCTACCCAATAACTCATAAACTTCGTCCCTGTAGCTTACACCGATCAGGTCACACGGTCTGGAGGTAATTTCAGGTTTCATGTAAGGAATGTCTTCCAAACAATTTACAATTATGTCTTTTGGAAATTTGACTATGATTGTCCCATAGTTATTTTCCGATAAATATATATTTTGGTAACAGGTAGGTTCTGATGAATCAGCCTGATAATTGTGGTTCAAATCTAAGTACCATTTCCGTACTACGTGACCAACATTGCAAGCATTGGTAAAGAATTGATCCTCATAAACGGGTGTTAGGTAATAATGACTGCCGAACAATGTAGGCTTACCAGTCAAATACAAATCAGATATGTCATCATCACACTTCAGGTGCTTATCCGGAGGACACACCATGGAGGCATTTATTTCATATGAAAAAATGAGTGCAATGACCCAAATTGTAGTTTTTAACAGACGTTTCATGTGTAAAGCTTTGGATTATAAACCTATTAGAAAGACAAATATAATCTTAATCCCCAAAATTGTGCTAGCAAAACGCATAACGTAGGTGGATTTTAACATTTTGACCAAAATCCACCTTTTTTGTGATTTAATTTGAAAACAATAAACTATTTCATTGTTTATCTTTATTTTACACATTAGCATAAATTAAATATTACCTATTTTAATAGAAAATTCTAACCATTGGTGAAATATTTTGACATGGGTTGGGAGCGATCTTTGGTTTTGAGATATCTTAATGAGAAATTGACTTATATGAAACGCCTATCAACTTTGATAATGTGGATGGTTTTGTTCTCGCTGCCATCATTTGCCCAATCCGATTGTAAAATTGAAAACCTGGTTATTGAGAAATTGCCATGCAATGCGCAACAAAAATTTGCGGTTGTCATCAATTTCAATCCGGTCAATCCTCCTAGTCCAAAATTTAAGGTGCAAGGCAATGGCATTAACCAAGGCACCTTTTCTTATACAGATCTTCCAATAACCATAGATGGGCTACCAGGCAACTGCACTACACCGTACGAATTTGTAATTCGAGATCTGGAGCTGCCAGCCTGCTCTGCTGTTTTTGAATTAGGAAAAGTATGTTGTACGCAGAATTGCGGTATATCCATCATTAACTTAAAACAAAAAGAATGCCTGGAAGGAGAAGCTTATAAAATTAATTTCGACGTGATTCCTCCTGCCAATGGCCCTTTAGGCTTTGACGTATTTCTCAATGGTGTTCATCATTCGTTTCACAAGTACATTGATACCCCTGTAGAAAACCTGATAATCCCTAATCATGGACAGGATCAGGATACATTGGTAGTTTGTAATAACGACGACCAGGGTTGCTGTGACACCCTTATTTTAAATAACAAGTGTTCCTGTTTTATTACCAATGCTGCCGCACAGCTTATAGAGTGCAGTGATATAAATGATACTTATTTTGCCCGGATAAATTTTGAACATGGCACTTCCAATGATAGTTTTTTAATTGGAGGTTCAGCCAATTTATACGGAACCTTTGCCTACTCAGACTTACCTGTGGTCATTGGCCCTTTGTCCTTTTCTAATACCAATACAGATCTTTTAATAGCGGATGAAAGTGATGTATTTTGTTTTGGAGAACTTGTTATACCTCCGGTTCAGGAATGTCAGTCTTGTAAAATTTATGATGCAGCTTACGAAATTTTGCCATGTGTCAAAGAAGGGAAAATTTACATTAAGTTTAAATTTAAATCCAACAATACAGGAGTCAATGGATTCTCTGTAAGGGGCAACGGCACTTCCTATGGCACTTTTGCCTATGGTGAAGAATTTTAT
Organism: Saprospiraceae bacterium; assembly: GCA_017987975.1. Taxonomy (GTDB): domain Bacteria; phylum Bacteroidota; class Bacteroidia; order Chitinophagales; family Saprospiraceae; genus JADKBO01. The sequence goes on along the minus strand of JAGNSQ010000001.1, from coordinate 46,489 downwards.
TATCTGGGTCCCATCACACCTGACTGCAATAAAAAATATGAATTTATCATAGTTGATAATGCTTCAAATACTTGCTCAACAGTATTCGCAAATAATGTAAAATTATGCTGTCAACCTTGCGAAATTGGCACCCTCACTATTACTGAAAATTGCGATGCTACTCCTGGCGGAATCAAAATTCAATTTGACAGTGGCGGTGTACCCGACGATAGTGTTGCTGTATACGTCAATGGTGTTTTGGTTGGAAAGTATAAAAAAACAGCTGAGCCGTTAGCAATCATTTATCCATTTGTAAATGGTAAATCCTATGCAGTTAAAGTCATCGCAATCAAAACTGACGGTTGTTTCAGACAAGCTGAATTTACCTATGAATGTAACAACAGCGAGCCGTGTGCGTTTTCAGAACCACAATTGGAGTTTTCCGAGTGCACTGGTGACAACACTTTTAAAGTATTTTTAAAATTCACACCAACCGGACCTCATGCTGATCAGTTTTATGTTTCCATTAACGACAAAGTTTATGGCCCACTGCTTTATGGTCAGCCTTCGTACACCCTGGGTCCCAATGCGATGGCCTGCAATGGAGTAAGAATTGTTTTAAAAGATGCTTTCAATGAAAATTGCAGATTGGTAATTGAAAAGGAAATCCAAAAGTGCTGCGAAGAAGAATGTGAAATAGCTCCAGGTAGCCCGGAAGCCATTTGTTTTGAGGGAAAAATAATTGGACTACAAATGGTGGTTAAAGGAAAAAGTGGTAATAAGTACAATGCTTATGCAGATGGTGTTCTATTGGGGAGCTTCAACTATAGCACAACTCCTGTACTTTTCAATTTAACTCCAAGAAATGACGGTAAAATCACTCTTAAATTTATTGATGTCAATGACAACACATGCTTTTTAGTGAAAGAATATTTTATCAATTGTGAAAATTGTGGCATCAACAATCTAAGCGCAAAACCAGTAGATTGCAGTGAGACTTCGTTTAAATTTGAAATAGATTTCGACGTTGTCAACCCCATTTCAGATTCGTTTTATGTTTTTGTCAACAATGTTCGACTGGGCAGATATGCTGCCAATCAATTACCTGTTGTTTCTCCAGCCTATGACCCTCGAGCAGACGTGGTATATGTAATCAAAGTTTTTGATGCATCCAATGAAGCATGTCGCTCAATTATTGAGATTCCATTCATAGAATGTGAGCAAACAGCCACAGATAATATTGTTAAATCATTTAACCTGTATTCTACAGGCGGCAACCTCTACTTATCCAACGAAGGGCTACCTATCAATAGCACTGCCGTTATTTATGGGGTGGATGGCCGTCTGATCCAGCCAGCGCAAAATTTGGTCCAGGGAGAAAATAAACTCTATGAGGTTACTTCTTCTTCTATGTTGATTGTGAGTATCATGACGGATACCGGAATTTCAACGCGGTTAATATTCTGTGGGAGATAAATAAAAAAAGCCGGTTAATAACCGGCTTTTTTTTTATTCAAAAAATCCAACACTTCCCCCGACCCAGTCTTTGTCTTTGTTGTATTTTACCCCAATCATTGCTCCTTTGGAAAGCCTGACCAGATTGTTGATAATTATAGGTTGGCTGCTATTTTGAGGCCATAGCATTAGCATTCTGATCTCACATTTAACCGGTTCGCCCGGCGCTTCAATCACCGGTGCGTAACTCACTTTTTCCTGCAAGAGATAATTGGACTTGTCAGATAAAGCATCCAGCATGTCTTTGGTTACATTGAGTTCAACACCCGCACCTGCAAATGAAAATAAGGGTTTGAGTACATAATTTTCCAAATCATCCGGATAGTTTTGCAAATCACCCACATAAAAACATTTGGGTACATACTTGCCTTTTAAGAGCGGCAGGGTGTATTTACTTATTCTGTAAAACCAGTTGGGGTGTCCTACCCAATAAACATTGAGGTCATCTGTGAAAGAAAACTGTAGTTGAAGGTCTTTTCGTTGTTCCAGTTCATCAAAGATGACCCGATTGTAAATTCTTTTAATGGGAATTAAATTGCCTTTGCCATCTTCATAAAAGAGGTTTTTATCTTGTTTGATAACTTTGGTAAGGCACAAAACCTTAATTCCTAATTTGTCAGCTGTACATAGAAAATCAATGTAGGTGGTCTGTTTTTCAGGTTCAATTTCCAACATCACTACATTCGCCGGATTTTCATCACCTACAATCACTTCCCGGAGCAATGAAACATAACTTTCTGAATCCATTTCAGGATTGAAAAAAGAGCGAAGCTCTCCTGGTAGTTGGAAGTATTGCCTATACATTCTGGAAATGAACTCCTGGAAAAAATAAACCGAAGGAAAGCCCTGGATTTCGATCAATTTAGGCATTGGCTCACCTCTTTCATCCAAAGTGATACCAAAGTCCATCTGAAGAAAAATAGTGTGCGCATCTTCATTTGGAACCACTAATGATACATCTGGTATAGCTTTGTCGGTTAACCTTTTAAAATCAGGACTACAGATTACTTCATTGATGCTATTGCATGCTTCAAGTAACCGTGATTTCAACAAATCCGGAATAAAAAATGGGGTTTCCGCAATTCTAAATGGAGTTTTGTGCTGATAGCTATTTTCTATTGCACTTAAAAACTTTTCATACAATGTACTGCTCCAGTTGTCATTGTACTCTTTTCGATATTTTGAAATCATAAATTACACGATGCTATAAGCATGTGAATTTATAAGTTTTATTGAGTTTTCAATAAATTTTGGAAGAATTGTTTTGTAAGTCAGGGCAATTTTATCTTCTTCATCCAATTGAGCCATCATACTGTCATATTTGGCTATGCCAAAATTGTTAATGACTTTGTCTCGATTTGCCTCTAATGTGAAATGTACTTTCATTCCATGTGGATCTGCCTCAGGATGAAATTGAGTGCCCACCATCTCTTCAGAAAAACGTACCGCCATAATGGCTCTTTCATATTCTACGTGGGTTCTGATTTTTTCCAGTGCAAGGATCTCTGCTCCTTTTTCTGTAAAGATGTGCAGATTGGGTTGAACCAATTGCCAGTCGCGGCTCTCTACAACGTAAAATGGATCCGGCAAGCCATTAAAGATTGAATCTTTCTGACCGGCTCTGGTCTTGTGTACAGGTTGTACGCCAAAAGAAGCTGACTTTCTTTTTGTTATTTTTCCCAAGCCGAAGTGAAGACAGGCCATTTGAAAGGAATGACAAATAAAAAAGAAATACTTCTTTGGATGCCCTTCATATTTGTTATACTCCCAAACATCCTGAATCAGGGTATAAAACCGTTCGTCCCAAACTCCGTCACCTTCCATGGGATTTCCAGGTCCTCCACTTGAAATGTAAATGTCGTAACTGAGATCTGGAACTTCTGCTGTCACTCTAACATCAAATACATCTACCTCTAAAAGATGATGATAATTAGAAACAATTTCTGAAATGCATCGCATACCCTGATTGGGCAAGCCGGCATTAAGATCTAAAATGGCGAGTCTTAGTTTCATTGATGCGCAAAATTAAAAGAAAATAGTGGCTTAAACCAACAGAAAATCCACATTAACAAACTATTGTACATTCTTGTCAGCTAGGCTTCGCTTGAAGATAATTTACATAAACCACTGAATACCAAAAAGAAAAGGTTGGGTCAATGACCCAACCTTTCTTTTTTCTAAAGCTAAGCTTCCAAAATTATTTCTTTGGAGTAGCTTTTTTAGCTGGAGCTGCTTTTTTAGCTGGAGCTGCTTTTTTAGCTGGAGCTGCTTTTTTAGCTGGAGCCGCTTTTTTAGCTGGAGCTGCTTTTTTAGCTGGAGCTGCTTTTTTAGCTGGAGCTGCTTTTTTAGCTGGAGCTGCTTTTTTAGCTGGAGCTGCTTTTTTAGCTGGTGCTGCTTTCTTAGTGGTAGCTACTTTTTTGGTAGCAGCTGCCTTAGTTGCAGTCTTCTTTTCTGTTTTTTTCATTTGAAATGAAGTTTTAATAGATGATGATTGAAAAATGTTACTAATAAAGCTACCCCAAGTTAGGTTAATTTGCCCTTCCTGGTGTAACTTAGCTCTATTAATCGCCATTAAGGCGGAATTTTCTACGATCCAATCGAAGTTTTCCTGACCAACTGAATTGACATCAGCGTCTGGAGCTCCGTTACAAAAATCAATGGCATAAGGTATACCATCTCTGACAGCAAACTCAACGGTATTGAAGTCATAACCAAGGCCATGATTCAGAGTTAATACATATTGATGTATGGTGTCTAATAACTTTTTCTCAACAGGTCCTCCCCCGGTGACATAACGCAAATGATGAGGGTTTCTCGGTTCATATTGCATGATATGTACTCTGTCACCGTTCAAATAGTAACATCTGAAATACAAATCGAATTGAATTTCTTCCTGCAGCAGCATAACCAATTGCCCGGTTTCACCATGCTTTTCCCAAAGATCCTGCGGGTCTGTTACTTTGTAAACACTTTTCCAGCCACCACCTGCATGTGGTTTCATGTATGCAGGGAACCCAACATAATCAAAGATGCCTTGCCAATCCATTGGAAATTTAAGATTCCTGAATGACTTTTCAGTAGTATCATCCGGCCTTTCTTTAGAAGGCAATAACACTGTATTGGGAACAGGTACTCCTAAATGAACAGCTAAACAATTGTTGAAAAATTTTTCGTCTGCACTCCACCAAAAAGGATTATTGATGACAGCAGTGCCATTTAAGGCAGCATTTTTTAAGTATGCTTTGTAAAAAGGCACATCCTGCGAAATCCGATCTATAATAACCGCATAATCGGTAGGAATACCCTGCTTTACCATATCTATCTGAACAGCTTCAGCAACTATGCCCGGAACTTTTTTTTCATTTATTCTGTCAATGAAAGCCTGCGGGAAGCTACTCTCCATTCCAAATAAGATACCAATTTTTTTCATTCAATCAATTTGAGTGATAGAATTCATCCCCACTAAAACAACCCTGCTTTTCCGTGTTTCTACCATATAATATTTTAACTTATATGTAAATAACACTGCAAAAGTATTATATATATTCAATATCCGTACCATTTTTTGAGATTTTTTTTCTGGAACCCAAAGACAATGAAACGTTTATGATCGACTTAGTCGTTTTTAGAAAAAAAGAAAGGGGAACTTAAAATTGAAATTTTGTGTGCAGGTCAAATGGTGAAGAATTTACCATTAAATTGAAATTCAATATTTTATGTAAAAAAATAGAGCTACAATCAACTGTCTCTACTTTATAATAATTACATTGATAATGTTTTGCAATACCACTTTAGCCAAAGAAAAATGATCGAATTTTTTTTCAGAATTTTCTAAAATATTTTCTGTTTCCACATAAATATTTTCACCCAAAGAAACATTTTTGCTATTTGGGTACGCCAACTGAAGGTATAAAAAACATGAAAAACTAAACATGACTAACAAAGTGAAAAGAATTGTTTGACGTTGAAGCACTTTCATTGGAAGTAGGTTTTACAGTATAAAAGTACAAACGTAACTTCAAAGGTGTTAGTTACAGTTTTGTTAATTTTTTATTTAATTATTTTTTACCCCTATTCCAGGTCTCGAAAAGGATTACGTGGCACCCATTCTTCTGCTTTGTACAATCTTTTAACCAATTCAGGCACCATCCTGTTATAAATTCCTTTTCGATGAAAGAGATAACAATAAATATCCACCGCCTTTGCACCAACAGAGCTCTTAATTTCTACTGCAGTCCTGGACATAAATATTTTTTTTACTTTCTGTCTGATTCCCTCTTCAATCATGTCAAACAGCATATTAAGATATAGCTGTTTTTCTTTGTTAACCTCCAGATCGTATCCCAAAAAATGGGCGTCCAAGTGGTCATAATTTTTAAGAACAGTAAAAAAGCCAACAAGACTTCCCTCCTGATTAAAATAACCTCTGATCATCACACCTTCCTTCATTTTTTCTTTTAACTGGTAGAAGTAATCACGATCCAAAATAAATAAATTGAAGCCGGCATTTTCGGCTATATTTTTGTATTGCCTGTGCATCTGGTCTGCATATTGCATCAGCTCTTCTGATTGCAAACTTCTTGAAGTTAAATCTGACACCATGTTTCTGGCACGTCTATATCTTATTCTTGCTTTCGATTTTAAAGCTTCCTGATAATCCTCTACCCTCTTCCACTCCTCAGGAATGGTAAATATCATGTTGGGCTGCACACAAAACTCAGTAACTTTTCTGCTTTTTGCAAACTGGAAGCGCTGCCCATAGTTGAAATCTTTGATCAGAACCGGACCAATATTGATTCCTTTTTTCTGTAACCACACAGAAACCCAGTCTGTGATCCATAATACTAGATCCGACCTATCTTCAACAGGAAATTTATGAGAGAAATGACACCCATATTTTCCAGTAACCAACATATTACCCAATACAAGCGTATACATGTCAAGCAACGATAAAGCAGCTCCTTTGACCTTTGTCAGCCAGCTTCCAGTTGCATCATCTGATTTTATTGATGCATTGAGGTTAATTCGTTTATACTGAAAATAGGCCAGGCCTATCCATTGATCATCTTTTCTAACTGTAATGTAAAGTGGATGAAGTCCGCCCGGGGGTGCATCTTCCAAAGCTTTGTGATAATCTGATTCCCAATATTCATCTGTAGGGCAATGACTCGACCATTCCTGCTCAGCATCATGTATAGAGGTATAAAGTCTTACTTCATACGACTTATACCTGGCATGCACTTCTCTTTTTTCCTTACAGTGTGGCAACATGTTTTTAAAAACGGATCTTTGACCACAATTGTTTGTACTTATTCAGAAAATCCGACTAAAACAAGTGACATCAAGACGAAAACTTTCATTTTCAGGTTTCTTTCACAAGCTCTTTGTAATCAGCTAGTCCGGCTAAAATCACTTCAAAGGCTGTATCCTGTCCATAAACAGCCATCACTTCCACTGTCTTTGGTGCTTCGGGTAGTTGTTTGTAGGTCACAAAATAGTGGGTAAGTCTGTTGATAATGGCTTCAGGCAACTCATGAATATCTGTAAAATGGCCATATAACTGGTCTCCCTTCAAAACAGCTATAATTTTATCGTCTGCTTCATCTTTATCCAACAATCTCAATCCTCCAATGGGAATAGCATCTACCAGAATATCACCTCTTGGAATCACTTTTTCAGTAAGCACTAGGATGTCAAGTGGGTCACCATCTCCTTTTATATTGCCAATACCGGTGGCTTCCATGCACAGAGCTGCTATTTGATTGCCACAATAAGTGCGAGGTATGAAACCATAAAGTGCCGGCACTACATTGCTGTATTTTTGTGGTCTGTCTATCCTTAAATATCCGCTAGGCTTATCGATTTCGTATTTAACAGTATCGGTTGAACTAATTTCAATGAATGCAACAACCTCTTTGGGCAACAAGCTGCCAGGAGAAACTCCATGCCACGGATGAGCCTTGAAATCAGAAAAAACATTAGGCTTCATATCGAAAATTTAATTATGAAAATTCTTTTAGAATGAACAACACCTTATCAAGCTGTCATAATCAGGCTTGTCTGAAGCATGTGCATGAATAAAGGATTCGAGCACCTTACCTTGTTTTATTAAAAAAATTCCTGGCATTTGAAAGCCATCACCGATGGTTGTCAATGTGGGAAAAACGCCCTTGGTAGCAGCTACTTCAAAACCCCTCACCAGTGTTTTCAACCCAAAAAGCTGATTAAACCTGCCTTTCACCAAGCCAAAAGCATGGTAAAATGAGGTTTCCTGGTCTGAAACATGAATTACTTTTTCCCAATGGTATTGTTCAAAGTAAGAAAGGGCTGTTTCATTGTCTGTCATGTGAACAAAAACAGGAATAATACCCATTTCTTTGAAGGTATTTATCTTTTTCGACAAATCTATCAGTGATTCTCTGCAGAATACACAACCAAAATGTCTCAAAAAAACCAAAAAAACAAGGTTTTTTTCAGAAATAGTGAAGACATCAGAACCATCTGATGTCTTCATTCTCTTCATCGTTTCCGCCAACGGCATATCAATGACTTTTTTAAGGAAACGTAATTTCTATTTAAAGGTTTAAGCCAATTTCATTTTTTCAAAAACATTGATGACTTCTTCAACTGCTTTTGCTGATTTCTGAAGCATCTTTTTCTCTGAGCCATTTAATTGCAGCTCTATAATTTCCTCAATTCCATTTTTTCCTAATTTTACAGGTGCACCCAGATATAGATCGTTGATTCCATACTGTCCACTTAGTTTTGCACAAACTGGAAAAATTCTATTTTCATCTTTTAAAATAGCCTCTACCATTTGAGCGGCGGCAGCACCAGGTGCGTACCAGGCAGACGTGCCCATCAATTGAACCAGTTCTCCTCCCCCTGTTTTTGTTCTTTCAACAATGGCATTCAAACTATCTTTGTCAATTAATTCAGTTACCGGAATTCCTGATACTGTTGTGTAACGAGGAAGTGGTACCATGGTATCACCATGCCCCCCCATTAGGATAGCCTGAATTTCTTTTGGTGATGTATTGAGAGCCTCAGCTAAAAAAGCACGGTATCGGGCGGTATCCAAAACTCCTGCCATACCAAAAACTCTGTTAGAGGGCAAGCCCGACGCTTTCCATGCTGCATGGGTCATCACATCCAAAGGATTAGATACAACGATGATGATCGGGTTCTTGCTGTATTTTAAAATGTTTTTTACACATGAAACTACGATGCCTGCATTGGTTGAAATAAGATCATCTCTACTCATGCCGGGTTTACGCGGAATGCCTGCAGTAATGACTACTACATCAGATCCCTTTGTGTCTTTGTAGTTGTCTGTACCTTTCAACCGGGTGCTATAGTTCCCAATTGGTGCTTGTTGCCAGATATCCAAGGCCTTGCCCTTGGCAAAGTCTCCTCTGATATCAACCAAAACAACTTCTTTTACAAAATCTTTGTGTGCCAATACATCGGCAACCGTGGCACCTACGTTTCCTGCTCCAATGACGGTAACTTTACTCATTTATCTATGCTTTTCTTGTTTAATAATTTGTTGGCAAAGCTAATCATTTCATTTTCTATTATCTATGACCATTTTCATCTTTTTTTATGCTTTCAAACATTTAATAATACGTATTAACCTACCCTTTTTAGGGAACTTTTTAATTCTTCTGCCCGTTTACCAGAAAAACAACTTTTATTCCGAATAAATACCTAATAGAAGGCAAAAATTGCATCACCACCTCTAGTTTTTCAAATAATTTTAACCGATTCCGTAAAAACGGAGCTTGTAACCGAATATTTGACCCGAATTGTCGCCTTTTGCGTGGTACATAAAAGCTATTTAGACGTATATTTGCAAACTCTTCAATCAATAATAACAAATGATCAGAAAAATTTTCGCATTGACCCTGCTGCTTTCCATTTCGGTTTACGGTTGGTCGCAACACACAATTTGCGGTATGAGTACCTCAGACCAACATGAAATGACTGAATTGTTTAGTCACGCCGGTGAAGGTGGCCATTTTCAAGCCAACAGGGGAGATAAAATCTATATTCCCGTAAAATTTCACCTCGTTGCTGACAACAGTGGCAAAGGACGTGTAGGTTACTCCACCATCCTCAATCAATTAGACAAGTTGAATGCAGACTACGCAAAACACAATTTCACTTTCTACCTGAAAGACAACTACAATTTTAATCACATCAACAGCACTGCTGCTTACAATTCTCCCCGAGATAACGAGGATTTTCTGGTTACAAAAAAAGACCCAAAAGCAGTAAATGTATTTGTGGTGAATAACATTGGAGATAGCCAGGCTGGTATCGGCATTGTGTTGGGATATTACAGTCCATCCAATGACTTTGTTGTAATGATGGCAGGGGAAGCTGTTAAACTGTCCAACACCCTTAGTCATGAGATCGGTCATTTTTTCAATTTAAGACATACTTTTTATGGATGGGAAGCCAGTCCTTATGATGAGGATGAGCATGGCAATCCTTGCGTATTAACGTTTGCTCCGGGAACCAACATTCAGGTTGAAAAAATGGATAAAAGTAATTGTAATACTGCCGCCGACCAATTGTGTGACACTCCACCGGATTATAACTTTGGTATTACCATCAATAACTGTGTTTTCGGTAAAATCATTTTAGACAAAAACATGGACACCATTCGGACTATGAAAGACAACCAAATGTCTTATTTCTCTGAATGTCCTTCCTATCAGTTTACAGATAATCAGGAAACCAGAATGAGAACGAATTTCAACAATTCTCTTCGTTCGTACATACGGTCCTCTTATGTTCCGGTAACCGACACACTGCCTGCTACCAGTGTCATTAATTTGCCTAAGGCGGGAAGCAAAGTAGATGTGTATAATAATGTGTATTTTGAATGGGCTGATCAGGGTGCTTCTTACTACTTGTTAGAAATTAAAAACTCAACTGAATATTATTATTATTTTGTAACAGGAACTAACAAAGAAGTTTTAGATCTTTTGCCCAATAAATTATATGTATGGTCTGTCAGGGCTTTCCATGACGGGTATACAGGTACCACAAGTCCTCAAACCAACTTTAGGACCGGCAACCTGATGACAGGTACAGAAGAGGAATCATTGGCGCAAAACTTTAAAGTATTTCCCAATCCGGTTAAAAAAGGACAAACTCTTGCCGTCAACCTAACGGTAAGCTCAGCCAGTGTTTACAGAATAGAGTTGATTGACGCTACCGGCAAATCGATATTACAACGTAGACAAGATGTAATAGCCGGAGAAAATAACATTTTGTTACCTACATCAGATCTGGCTACAGGCATTTACCTTGTAACCATTTCAGGTAGTGATGGAGTGGTTTCTAAAAAACTGATCATTGAATAAAAAACAAACTAAAGGAAGACAACTTTATGAACTTACATGAATACCAGGGAAAAGAACTGCTCACAAGATTTGGTGTTGCCGTTCAAAGAGGAAAAATAGCTACCACAGTTGAAGAAGCTGTAGCTGCCTTCGAAGCTCTTAAATCTGAGACAGGAACAGAGTTTGCTGTTGTAAAAGCTCAGATTCATGCCGGTGGCAGAGGTAAAGGAGGAGGTGTTAAACTTGCTAAAAACCTCGAAGAGCTGAAACAATATTCAGGCAATATTCTTGGAATGATGCTTAAAACACCACAAACTCCCGGAGGACTCGAAGGTGCGGGTAAATTGGTGAGTAAGGTGTTGATTGCAGAAGATTCTTATGCACCTGATTTTAATGCCTGCAAAGAATACTACGTTTCCATTCTAATGGACAGAGAAAAGAAAAGAAATGTAATCATCTATAGTACCGAAGGAGGTATGAACATAGAAGAGGTGGCAGAGCAGACTCCTCATCTGGTACACAAGGAATACATCGACCCACTCGTAGGCATCCAGGGCTTTGAGGCCAGAAAGGTAGCTTACAATCTTGGACTTGAAGGCAAGGCGGTAAAGGAGATGACACAGTTTATCACTAATCTTTACAATGCTTTTGTTCAAAGTGATGCATCCTTATTTGAAGTAAACCCATGCCTTAAAACTGCCGACGACAGAATCATTGCTGTAGATTGCAAAGTAAGTCTGGATGACAACGCACTATACAGACACACTGATCTCGCAGCGATGAGAGATACCACAGAAGAAGACCCAACAGAAGTTGAAGCTAAAAGCTATGGCTTAAACTTTGTCAACTTAGATGGAAATGTTGGGTGTATGGTCAATGGAGCAGGACTTGCCATGGCTACTATGGACATTATCAAACTTTCAGGTGGGTCACCTGCCAACTTTCTTGATGTTGGTGGCACCGCAGATGCAGCCAGAGTGGAACAGGCATTTCGCATCATATTAAGAGACCCAAATGTCAAAGCCATCCTCATCAATATATTTGGGGGCATTGTTCGCTGCGACCGCGTTGCTCAAGGTATTGTGGATGCTTATAAAAACATGGGCAACATCCAGGTGCCTATCATTGTGAGATTGCAGGGCACCAATGCAGAATTGGCCAAACAATTAATCGATGAAAGCGGTCTGGAAGTTCATTCCGCCATTCAATTGCAGGAAGCTGCAGATTTGGTTCGCAAAATGATCGTGTAATTGTTATTCGTCAAAAATAAATTAGGGGAGGTCAATTTGACTTCCCTTTTTTTTCATCCTTATTGTACCGGCCATGGCGCAAAATGACACATTTACTCTATTTGACCTCAATGAATACCTCAAGAGGGTCATTGCACTTAATTTTCCAGAGCCGGTTTGGATTTCCTGTGAAATAGCCCAAATTAAAAACGCAAGGGGCAACTATTATCTAGACCTTGTGCAACAAAATGAAAAGGAAGAAGTGATTGCTCAAAGCCAGGCTGCCATTTGGTACAAAAGTTATTTGTTTTTGAAGGCTAAGTTGGGCGATTTACTCAATTCGCTTCTGCAAGAAGGTACCCAGATAAAGATCAAAGTCAACGTTGAATACAACGAAAGATATGGTCTAAAACTGATCATTGAAGACATTGATCCAGCATATACCCTCGGACAGATGGAAATATCCAGACAGAAAATTCTGGAGCGGTTAAAAATGGCAGGAGTGACAGAATTGAATAAAAACGTTTCAATGCCGAGGGTGATTCAGAGAATTGCGGTGATCTCCTCCGATACTGCAGCAGGATTCAAAGATTTTACAGCCCATCTTGAAGAAAATAAATACGGATATCATTTTGCTACTACCCTCTTTCCAGCGGCCATGCAAGGCCAGAACACTGAAAAAGAAGTAGTAAGTCAATTACATGAAATAAAAATTCAAAAACAAAACTTTGATGCAGTAGTCATCATACGTGGTGGCGGTTCGAAACTAGACCTTGCCTATTTTGACAACTACAACATAGGTTACGCTATCGCCACCATGCCCATCCCTGTTCTAACGGGTATAGGCCATGAAATAGATCTGTCCATTGCAGATCTAATGGCCCACCTTTCACTGAAAACGCCTACAGCCGTAGCTGACTTTATGGTTGATCATGCCCTGCATTTTGAATCACAATTAGATGAGTTTCACCAACAAACTAAACTTCTGGCAGGATATCGTTTGCAGCAAGCCGCCTTGCAATTAGAGAACAATGTTTTCCAACTCCACTCCCGACCCCGGGAAGTCATTCGATTTGCCGGCCACCAACTCGAATCAAGCTGGAATGAAATCTGTCAGACACTGGACAACAGCATCAAAAATCACCAAAAAGAACTGACCTCAATTGCAACAGCCCTCCAACTGAGCGATCCTTCTCATATCTTAAAAAGAGGCTTTGTAATGGTAAATCAACTAAACAAATACATCAGTCGGAGCGCAGATCTTGATATAGATCAGGCCATGAGCCTGACATTTTACGATGGCAAAATTGAAATACCAAAATCCAACTAAAGCCAGGTTTTATCCATCAAATTGAATCCACTCCCAGGCAGATGAATAGCCTTCATTTTTTTCAGCGTGTCTGATCAGGTCTGCATACACCGGATGTTTTGATAATGTAATACTATCTCCAACAACAATGGTCTGCATTCTGGCTCTGGTAAGAGCTACATTTAATCTTCTCATATCCGCAATAAATCCAAGTTCATTGTTTTCATTTGACCTAACCAGACTTATATAAACAACATCTTTTTCCTGGCCCTGAAAGCCATCAATTGTATCACACTCCCAATCTCCGGGAATCTCAATATCATTGGATTTAATGAACTCATGAAAAAATCGCACTTGTTCAGCATAAGGGCTGATGATGGCCAATTCTTTGTTCTTCAACAGTTCATTTCTGTGTATTATGTGCTTAATAATGATTTCAGCTTCTCCCGGATTATAAATAGACCGCGTGGTTTCATCCCTGCACTCTTCAAAGCCGGTACCCGCTGTATCAATAAAAATAACCCCGGGTAATTGATCATCGAGCTTACGATGAGCAATCATAGGAAAAGCAACTAAGGTGTTGTTATAAAAATGTAAATTGGGAAAAGCAAGCACTTCCAGGTTCATGCGGTATTGCATGGATAAACATCCCAGCTGAGAAAGCCTGGGAATCAACACATCAAGTAAGGTTGTTGACAAGCCTTTAGACTGAGCCATTTCTGATTTTACCGTTGGTGGCAGTTGTTTATGATCACCTGCAAGGATTACTCTCCTTGCACGTAGCATCGCCACCCAACATTCAGGCTCGGTCGCCTGGCTGGCTTCGTCTATAATAAGCGTTTGAAAATTCAATCTATCAAGATAACTTGATGAAGAAGAGATGAGGGTAGTAACAATTACCTTCGCAGAAGTGAGTTCCTGATGTATGAGGTCAGATTCAATTGACTCAGCATACTTGAGCGTTTGTTTGGCTTCCTGAAACAACAACCTTCTTTGCTCTCTTTCTTCTTTGCCAAAAGCCCTCTTAAATTTAGCTGCTTTTTTACGGATTTCATCGGCTTCAATACGCCACTTTTTAATTTGAACCCAATTCTTATTATGCCTCACCTTTTCATTCAAACTGGCTTCCATTACCTTTTCACTGATCCTGCTTACATTACCTAGTCTAAGTGTGCTCAGCCCTGCATCAAGGCATTTGGCTGCCAATAAATCAACCGCATGATTGGAAGAAGCACATACCAAGACCCGTGGCTCATGGCACAGAACCTCACGTATTAAACCTATCAAAGTTGTGGTCTTTCCAGTACCCGGCGGGCCATGTATCACTCCTAATGTGTCACTTCCCATAGCATAGGCAATAGCCGATCTTTGACCGTCATTTAATGATTCGTGCAAAAGCTGTAAAGGATAATCATTTACTTTCTGCCTACTATCCCTATCATAAATAAACTTTTTAAGCTTAATAATGTCTGCATTCTGAGATGATTTTACTTGTGCTAAAGCATCTTTCATGATGAGATAAGGCCTTTCATCATAGATTAATTCTACTGCATTAGCTGAGGTTAAAGGAAGATCCAGATCATCAATTTCATCTGATTTACAAAGCATCCACATCTGTTTTTTGGTCAACCTCGAGATGGTGCCCCGCAAGGCTTCTTTTTCTCCAGATCTAACCAAAATCAATTGCACCCCACTACCTTCTCTAAACTTGCCGCTACCAGAAATTTCTCCTGTTCTTTCAATTTTTACCTCAAGATAGTCATTGATTGTATGTTGACTAGATACAAATTGTATGGGATACCAGGCATATCCCGTTTCGGCCTTTTCTTTGAGGGTTTTGGCTTCCATAAAGCCGGCATAAAACTGTTCTTCTTCGGCGCGCTCTGCTTCTACCGCTTCCCACAGCTGGGTAAGTCTGGTTTCATTTATCATTTCCCCACCTGTATGTATCAACTTCTACTCCAATCAGGTCAATAACTCTATCTACTACAGTGTCAACAAGCTGTTCAATGGTATCGGGCTTGCTGTAAAAAGAAGGCACTGCCGGACAAATGATGGCGCCTGCCTCCGTGAGTTGAGTCATATTCCTTAAATGAATAAGATTAAACGGAGTTTCACGCGGCACGACAATCAACTTGCGCCTTTCTTTGAGCATAACATCGGCTGCCCTTGTGATCAAGTCGTCAGAAATACCATGGGCAATTCGACCTAGCAAACCCATAGAACATGGACAAATAACCATGGCTTCAAAACGAGCAGAACCGGAAGCAAAAGGTGCAAAAAAATCTTTGCTATCATAAACTTTAACAGGGTAAATATTTAAATCAAGGTCGCCCAACTCCAGCTGCCAGTTGATCCTGGCATTGGAAGACATAACAACCGCCAGTTCGAGATTATTTTGATGAGAAAGTTTATCCAAAAGTCTTTTCGCATAAACAGCTCCACTACTGCCCCCTATTCCTATCACTATTTTTTTCATATGATTGTAACCCTCTGTGCCTTAAAATGTTTTTATAAAATAGCACCAATTGAATCCATCTTCAGGCTTAGTGGTTAAAAATATAAATCCACATTTTTCCAATACCCTGATGGAGGCCAAATTTTGGTCTACGGCCTTTGCGGTAATCACTTTTAAGCCCATAACATCGCTGGCATATTTTAGACATAGCCTGGCCGCTTCACTTGCCCAACCCCGGTTCCAATATTTCTTTAAAAGCCTGAATCCAAGATCGTATTCTTTTTCTACAGGATGATATTTGACACCACACCAGCCAATGGCTTCACCACTTTCTTTCTGTATGACTAGCCACCTTCCGCAGCCATAATGTTCAAAATCGAGATACCTCGCAATAAAGCTCTTGGCATCCTCAACCGATTCAAATGGAGGATCTCCTGTATAACGCATCACATCAGGGTCTGCATTGAGGTGATAAAAAAAAAGAGCGTCTTCCGGCAACCAGGTTCTCAATAATATGTTTTCATTTTCTGCAATGGTGATTGCCATAGCTTATTTTTATACAAATTTAAAAAATAACCACAACCATGAGTGCTCTAAATCTGGACGAACTTTGGATTGGCGAACGAGTAAAACTTACCAAAAATGGGCAAAGTGGTCGTTTTGAGGGCATTACCGCTGATGGAAAAGCGCGAATATCGATTGATGGTCATATCATGGTTACGGATGCCCATCATCTTGAATTGGATAAAGAAGACTCTGGTGAAAACCCGATCGACCTATGGCTCAATCAAAGCCACGTACCCAAAGCAAAACCCACTGCGGTAAAATTATTTAACAAAGAAGTAGATTTGCATTTTGACGAGACAGTTTCGAGGGCAATTACTTCAGATCAGGTGCTCGACTGGCAGTTGAATCGCTGTAGGAAACACATTGAAACAGCCATTGACAAAAAAGTGAATACTATAATCATCATTCATGGCAAAGGTGAAGGAGTACTCAGAAACCTGGTTCATCAAATGCTGGATAGTTATTCAGAAGTACAGTGGAAAATGTTGATCAATCAGGGAGGTGCTACGGAAGTGGTTTTTTATTATCATTAAGACTCAAAAAGGTTCTGATAGGCTTCTACAAACTTCAGCAGACTTTTTTCACCCAATTCAAAATAAAGGTCGGGTTCTGTAAGCTCCACTTCCATCAGATAAAATTCATGATCGATGACAATGCCGTCAACCCTGGCATACAACAGTGGTTCTTTAATACCATCTACAATGAACTGGGTTCTTGCCAATATCTCAGCATTGGCTTCATACGCCTGATAGCTCCCTCCAAAGAGAGACTGCACTCTGAAGTCACCTTCTTTGGGAACCTTTCTCACGGCATGAGAAAACACCTTATTAAAATATACAAATGAGACTTCGCCCATGGTCAAAATTTCTTCCATAAAAAGCTGAAGCAAGAGGTCATCACTTTTCAGAAATTGACTGTAATCATCGTTCATTTGAGCAAATGAATCCAATTCATAGGTCCTGGTTTCATATGCACCAGCAGAGAACGCCGGCTTTACAACTACTTTTTTCCAACTCTGTGGAATAAGTTCAACCAAATCTGAAGTACTCCCTGCTGGAATAAAAATGGTGGGTACAATTTGCACCCCAGCTTCTTTCAATTCGCTGAGATAAAACTTATGCAGATTTTTTTGAATGACAGATAGTGGATTAAGCGTGCAAACATTGATTTCTGCCATTCGATTAATAAAATCTAAAAAAGCCCCCTTCTTTTCAAAGTAGTCCCATGTATTTCTAAAAATCAGACAACGCCAGTCCTCAGGATTAAAGTCTGGATCATCCCATACTATAGGGAAAGCTGCATACCCCTTGTGCCTAAACGCTTCCAAAAGAAGCTGATCTTGTCCATACAAATCAGGAAACCGGCTGCAGGTTAAAAAGCCGATTTTTTTAAAATTATGATCCATTTTGTACATTCAAAATTAAATATGGCAGTAAAATTAGTTAAATTCAAAATATTATTTGGAAATCCTAAATTTTTTGTACAGTAAACCAAATTTATGTGTAAAGCTTACTATTTGCAGTTTGGGCTTCAATCAACGTATTTTGCAATATATTTGTACCATGATATCTCCTAAATCGATAGAAGAGGTAATGACAACAGTCAAGATTGAAGAAGTCATAGAAGACTTTGTCAATCTAAAAAGGAAGGGTTCCAATTATACGGGCCTTTGTCCTTTTCATGACGAGAAGACGCCTTCATTTGCGGTTTCTCCTTCAAAAGGGATTTTCAAATGTTTTGGTTGTGGAAAAGGAGGTTCAGCGCTCAATTTTATCATGGAGCACGAATCGTTAAGTTATACAGAGGCCATACGTTACCTGGCAAATAAATACAGAATCGAACTGGTAGAAACACAGCAAACCCAGGAAGATAAAGATGCCAGAGAACTATCAGATTCGCTTTACATATTAAACGACTTTGCCAAACAGTATTATCAGGATCAGTTGTTTAATACCGATGAAGGCAAGTCCATAGGGTTGAGTTATTTTAAAGAAAGGGGTTATCTGGAATCCACTATCCGTGAATTTGGATTGGGATATGCGCCTAATACCAAAGATGGTTTTACAAAGGCGGCGCTCAAAAAACAGTTCAAAGAAGAACACTTAAAGTTACTGGGACTAACAACCCGCAACGACTATGATTTTTTTAGAACCCGGGTTATGTTTTCGGTTCACAACCTAAGTGGTAAGGTAGTGGCACTTGCCGGTAGGATCATGACCAGCGATAAAACCCAACCTAAGTACATCAATTCACCAGAGTCAGAAATTTATGTGAAACATAAAATTCTGTACGGTATTTACCAGGCCAAAACCGCCATACGAAAAGAAGATGAATGTATCCTGGTAGAAGGCTATACCGATGTTATTACCTTGCATCAGGGAGGCATTCGCAATGTAGTTGCCTCCTCAGGTACAGCCCTCAACAAGGAGCAGGTCAAGCTAATCAGACGATTTACTCAAAACATTAAACTGATTTATGATGGTGATCCTGCCGGTATCAATGCAGCCTTAAGAGGACTTGATATCATCCTTGAAGAAGACATGAATATCAGGTTGGTTTTATTACCAGATAAAGAAGACCCTGATTCGTTTTTTAAAAAGAATGGCACCGAAAAGTTTGCAGAATATTTAAAAGAAAACGAAAAAGATTTTATTCTTTTCAAAGCCGATCACTTGCTTCAGTTTGCTGGCAATGATCCGATTAAAAGAGTTGAAGTTTTTAAGGAAATCATCCAATCCATAGCTAAGGTAGCCGACCACATGAAAAGGTTTACTTATATAAACCTTTGCAGCACGCTGATGAAGATGGACGAGCAAATTCTCATTGCGGAAGTTGCAAAAGTAATGGATCAGAATCTCAAAGCGAAGAGGATTCAGGAAAACAGGGACCGGCTTAGGGCCAACAGAGAAGTAGCCTCAAATGTTGACTTCAGCACCGACGAAAGGAACGATTTTAATCTGCCTGTAATCCCGGTGACTCCGAGAATAACAGGAGATGAGTTTCAGGAACGCGATCTGGCCAGAATTATGATTTGCGGATGCGATAAACTGTATGGAGAGAACGAGGATTCAACAGTAGGAGAATATTTGGTTACTAATATTGAAGATAGTTTGGCTAGTTTTGAAAACGCTGTTTACCAACAGGTATTTTCTTATGCCATCGATAAAATTAAGAAAAGAGAAAAGTTAACCCCTCAAGATTTCATTCACCACCCAAGTAGTGAAATTGCCATACTTGCTGTTGACTTTTTATCTACCCCTTATATCCTTGCCAACTGGGAAGAAAAAAATATTTTTTTACAAACACAAAAAGTGCCAGAAGAAAATTACCCAAGAGATGCATACCAGGCTATCATGCGATTTAAACTTAAAAAAATAGGTAAAATCATAGATGATACCCAGAAAAATTTATCCTCTCAAAGTGGTATGGACGAAGAAGATAAAAAACTGGAACTTCGGGTGCTGATGCAAATGCAAAAAGAGAGGAATGAAATTGCCCGGATGCTCAACAACGTGATCCTGCCTTGATGCCAACACAAACACCTATTTATTTATCTATTCGGTTGGAAGATAAATTAGAAGAAATCAGGCAACGAACCCTGGATGGCCAACACCAGGTTTATGACCCCGTAAGAAAAAAATTTGTGGCATGGCAACCTGAAGAAATGGTACGCCAATTGTTGATCCTATACTTGGCAGGAGTTAATAACATACCCTATTCCCGAATTGCCGTTGAAAGGGGGCTGGTGATCAATGGCCAAAGAAAGAGGTTTGACCTGGTCATTTATGATAAAAAAGGCAAACCGTGGATGCTGGCTGAATGTAAGGCATTTGATGTAATAATCAGCACTCAAACCGCAATTCAAACGGCCCATTATAATTCACAGTTGCTTTGTCCTTATTTATTGATGACCAATGGCCCTGTTTGCCTCCTATGTAAGGTTGATTTCAATTCAGGCGAAGTTCAATTTCTAAGTTCTTTTCCAGAATCAGTTTAAAGATCAAAATTTATTTTGGGTAAGTACCTGGTGCAGGAGTTCCAGCATGTTGTATTGTTCATCAACCTTGCCGTGTTTTGCCTCTGAATTAATGTACCTTTTACCCCTGCCCAATGCAAGCACAGATAAAGATCCATCATTTACCGGCTTATCATTCTGGAGAACCACATTGTATTTTTGTTGCTGAATGGACTCAAAATCAGAACGGTTGGTAACGATAAAAAATTCACTATTGTTGATTGCCGGATTGATATAAACATCACTGGCTGAAAGTGATGATTCTGAAGCTTCATCAAACTTTTTAACATACGAGACAATGCTATACGATTCGGCTTCAAACTCTGCGACCTTACCAATTACAGCCCATTTGGCAGGTGTGTTTTTATTGTTATGGAGGGCCACCCAATTGGGGTAGATCTCAATTTCTTTCAAAATAACATCAGCCAGGTGTTGCACTGCGATCAAAGCAGAATCACGCATGAATGAATCGTTTGACTTTCCAGAAAGTGTTTTGTTTAAAATAGAGGTATCGGTTGAAAATATTCTATTGGGATCAAACTCAAACATGTCACTTTTTATGGTAAACTGTATATTTCTATTGACTGTGCCTGGTCCTGAATGTCGGAGGGTAACCAAACATCCTCCATATTTTAAAAGCAATCGAAAGCCAGCCTCCAAAGAAGCCGTTTCATTTTCATGGACATGAATCAAACAATATCCTTTGTCACCTAAAGGCGAATTATATTTTTGGACAATAACCGTATCGTTGCCCATAGCAATATGGGTCTCTTTTAATTGTAAAGACTGACCATCAGCCGTAACCATAAAAAGTAAGAAGATAAATAAAATGCTGTACAAATATTTTTGAATCACGATGCCAGAGTTGTGGGTAAAACAGAAATGATATAATCCAGCCTGAGCTCAATACCCTGTATTACACAAAACTCTTCCTTGTTTTTTGTAAAAACATCTGATATAATCCCGGAATACACCTGAGGTTCATAGGGGGAATTAACATTAATCTCGACAACCGATTTTTTGCTGGCATAGTGCGTAAGCAAATCATAAAAATCGCAAGAAACAGGCTTGTAATGACCAAAATCATTCATTGCAATGAGGTTTAGATCTTGCAAATATTGCACTTTTTGCTTATATTTAGTGAAAAATAAATACAATGGAAACCACCGTAATTAAAACATTTCACGATTCATTTGAAGCGAATCTGGCGCTTGCGAAGTTATCAGAAAACGGCATCAATGCCATTTTGGAAAATGACGAAGGTGTATTGATTGATCCAAGCGCATTAACTACCATGAAAATCAGATTGAAAGTCATGAATTACGACGTTGAAAAATCACTGTTGATTCTGGATATGGTAGAGATGGAATAACAGGATCCGTATTTCAGGTCAAAACTAGGATGGCTGCGTTACGGACTTCCAAAAATGAAAAAAGATGCATTACTTTCAATGCATCTTTTTTTTAATAAACTTATAAACTAATGATGAAAAAAATCTTATACCAGGGCGGCGAGATCTCTGATTAGGATGCTCTTGCGCCTTAGGTGTATTTTATTTTTACTTTTCAGGTCATTCAATACTGTCGTAACAGTTTGGCGAGAAGTTCCTGTAAAATTGGCAATGTCCTGTTGGGTAAGTCCATGTTTTATCAACATTTCCAGGCCGACTTTTCGACCATTGTTTTCAACATTTTCTTTTAGAAATTCTACAATTCGTTGTCTTGCATCTTTAGTGGCAAAATTGTGTAGTCTTTCCTCACTTTTTTTGATCTTCTCCCCTATCATTTCGATAACTTTCAGGCTGAATTCAAAATTATTCCTCATCAGACTTTTAAAACAATCAACATTGATAGAAATTACCCTTGTTTTTTCTTCAATGGTAAAAGCATTAAATTGAGTCATTTCCTGTCCGTAAAGGCAACATTCTCCAAAAATATTCCCTTTGTGTAAAATCATTGAGATGTGCTCTCTTTCTTCTTCCGGGTTTGATACTTTTACCGATCCATCAACTACAAAATAAACATAATTGCAGGGTGTATCTTTTGCATAAATCAAGTTCGATTTTCCATGGTCTGAAATTACCCTCGAATTAGCCATTAAGTACATTTTTTCTTCATCGCTAAGGGCATTAAAAAATCGTAAGCTCTGAAACTCAGTCAGAAAATGAGCAGTTATTAACATTTTATAATATTGTGTAAGTGTGTGTAAGTACCTTTTTGACAAATACGCCTAAGGTATACCCCTATTCAAAATTCAAATTTTATGAAAGAAATTTTCCAGTTTTTCTGAAGCATTGAGCATCAATCAGATACTCAAGTTATAAAAAGGACAATTTTTTAGAATTAATATGTAGCTAAAACTCTAATCTTGCCCAAATAGAGATTGATTGTGTAAAATCATTAACCTTTTAAAATAAAAAAGCCGCAAAATGCAGCTTTTTTTTTGTGGAGCTGGGGAGATTCGAACTCCCGTCCAGATGAAACAATCATAAGCTTTCTACATGTTTATCCTGTACTCAGTGTTTAGGCTTTCGCTCAGCATACAGGCAGCGTCGCAATTGCCGATCCTCTGGATCTTCGGAGTGTCATAGAGGCATTTGACCTACCTATCCTGAAGAGTTGAAAGCAGCCAGCTGTGTATCAGGCGTCAAGCTGGGGGCTTAAAGGCTTAATAATCCTAGATTACGCAGCCAATGCGAAGTTAGATTCGCCAGTTGTTGTTCGATCACCATTTGTTACGGAGTGAGCAATCCTGCTCCGACATGCTTACTTACCATTGGCATTCCCTGTCGATACCAGTCAACCCCAATAGTATTAAAAACAACTCAATAACATTGAGGAGTCAATTTTAGTTCCCCAAAGTCAAATATCTCATTTAAGGCAATTCTCTGATGATTGGACAAGTCATACAATGCGACCCTCCTCTTGCCCTGGACAACTCATTACTTGGAATGGTAATGATCGTATTTTCCAGCTGATGGATGTTGATTGCCCCATCTTCAACTTTTTCAAGAAAGTCATAGGCTGTAATTACATTGTATCCTGCATTTTTGAAAGCAACCTCTGTCCTCGGATTTCTGTCATAGGTTATAGCCACTCCTGGTTTAACCGCTACCAGATTACAGCCGTCGGTCCATTGTTCTCTTTCCTGATAAGGACTTACCCCATTTCCTGCGAATATAAACCGCATATCCGGATTGATCTCAGACCATAAAAAGTTTTTAACACTGTCATAGCCTGCTGTGCTGCCATCTTTTCTATAAACCCTCACATTACTGCTGTTGCCGTCAAAAACGATGGGTTTAAAACAAACGGTATCGTTTTTATTGATTCTGGTAAACAAGGTATCAATATGCATGTAAGATCGATCATCGGGAATGTTGATCTGTACTACATTTTCAATGACCCCGCGATCAAAAAGCACTTCTTTTAATGAATGAATGGCATGTTCCGTTGTTCTTTCGCTGCATCCTATTAGAAGGTAGCCTTCATTTAATATCATTACATCCCCTCCTTCCATACTTACCGACTGTCCCATCCTGGATGGTGGGAAGGCATTGAGGTCGTTGAGGTTGATGACTTTTGATTGGGAATTAGTATCTTTAAATAAAGGATGAGCAGCAAAGATGAAACGGGTTAAAAGATTTTCTCTAAATCGCGCTGTCTTAGCCGCTTTCGTAATGATAACATGATCATTAACTGCAACAGCAATATCTCTGGTAAAAATGAAATTGGGAATCGGATCAAAATAGATGTGGTCATCTTCCTGCAAATACCCCGTTACCAGCACCTGGGTTAGGGTTTCATTGTCCATGGCTTTAAGCGCAAGTGCATCGGAGTTGGGAAGTTCTTCATAATGTACTGCCCTGTTGATCAGCTCTTCACGCTTATCTGCATCCGCATTCAGTGCCTCTAAGATTAGTTTTTCTGCTTCATGCACATTGTCCTGGCCCACGAATTCATCTAAAACATCGGTAAAAGTATCATGCTCGTCCATCATTTGAGGAACATAAACGATATCATCGAAAAGCAGCTCTGTAGCCCTTTTGGGAGTGATGCGGGAAATCCCCCGATCAGGTCTGTGGACAATTACTTTTTTGAGTTTCCCTATTTCCGAGCTTACGCTTACCATAGCTTTAAATTTGGCTCAAAGGTAAGGCTATTTTTTTTGCCGAACAATCAGCGATGTGAAAACTTACCTCAACCCCCTTCCAAACAAAGAGGGTATTTTGGCCTTTTGTGTCAATTATCCTTATCTTTGAATAAAAAAAGAAGATGAAATTATTTCCTATATTAACTGTATTCGCTCTGCTGATCAGCTTTTCCAAGGCTTCCGCTCAAATCAACACCCCTGCAGCAAGTCCCTCTGCAACACTTACCCAGGTAGTTGGCTTGTCGAAGGTAACCATCGACTATAGCAGACCCATGCTCAAAGGTCGACAAATGATTGGAGGTAAATTAATACCCTATGGTCAGGTTTGGAGGACAGGCGCTAACAAGATCCCAAATCTTACCCTTAGCCATGATATGGCCATTGAAGGGAAGTCAATTAAAGCAGGTACATACGGCTTGGTTACGGTACCCGGTGAGAAAAGATGGACAGTGGTTTTATCTAAGAACCCTAATCAATGGGGAACATACAATTACAAAACAGAAGAAGACTTGATGAGATTTGATGTGGAGGCAGGTAAAACCGCATCTTCGATTGAACAATTTACCTTTTCATTTATGACACTAACTCCCGCTTCTGCTCACTTGGTTATGCAGTGGGAAAACACCGAAATTAAGATTCGATTAAGCCATGATGCGGAGGCAGGTATACTTAAAGAAATCGACGAAAAAACTTCAGCAGCAGAAGTAACTTCAGAAACTTATTATGATGCTGCCAACTATTATTTTGAGCACGACAAAGATCTTGACAAGGCTTATGTTTGGGCAAGTAAATTGGTAGAAATGGATAAAAAATACTGGACTTATTATGTTAGGGCGAAAATAGCTGCCAAACTAGGAAAATGTGATGTTGCCATTGCTGATGCTCAGGCAGGTTTGGTAGATGCCACAAAAGACAACGATCAATCTTATGTAGAAAACCTGCAACGCATTATTCAACAATGTAGCGGTAAATAATTTTTTTAGTTCAATCTATCAATATGTCGCAAGATCTGACCTATAATCAGAATGAGGATTTTATGGGCCAGTTAATTGCCCAGGTTAATTACAAGTTAGCTGCCATCAGCGAAGGTGGGGGAAAATCACGCATTGCCAAACAGCACGAAGCCGGAAAAATGACGGCTAGGGAAAGAATTGCTTATTTGTTGGACAAAGACAGTCAGCAATTTGAAATGGGCGCATTTGCTGCTTATGGCATGTATTCCGAAGAAGGGGGTTGCCCGGCTGCAGGGGTTGTCTGTGTTTTGGGTTATATTCAAAACCGGATCTGCATGATAGTGGCCAATGACGCCACTGTAAAGGCAGGTGCCTGGTTTCCGATGGCTGGCAAAAAGAATTTGAGGGCTCAGGAAATAGCTATGGAAAACCACATTCCTATCATTTACCTGGTTGACAGTGCCGGCGTTTACCTTCCAATGCAGGATGAGATATTCCCGGATAAAGAGCATTTTGGCAGGATCTTCCGAAATAACGCTGTAATGAGCAGTAAAGGTATCGTGCAAATTGCGGCAGTAATGGGCTCATGTGTTGCCGGTGGTGCCTACCTACCTATCATGTCAGATGAAGCATTGATAGTTGAAGGCACAGCCTCTATCTTTTTAGCTGGCCCCTATTTGGTCAAAGCCGCCATCGGAGAAGATGTTAATCAAGAGACACTGGGAGGTGCCAAAACGCATTGTGAGATCAGTGGTGTAACTGATTACCGAATGAAAGACGATAAAGCTTGTCTTGATAAAATAAGGGACATAATGGGCAAGATTGGTCACCTGCCTAAGTCTGGAATAGATCGAATCAAAGCGACAGCTCCTATCCGCGACGTTAAAGACCTTACCGGCATCTTTCCTTCAGCTGTAAATAAGCCCTACGATGTCAAAGATATTGTCAACTGTATTGTAGATCGCGACAGCATTGTGGAATACAAAGAAGACTACGGCAAAACGATTTATTGTGCCTATGCCAGAGTAGACGGTTGGTCTGTTGGTATTGTGGCCAACCAAAGATTGGTAACCAAAAACGGAAAAGGAGAAATGCAGTTTGGGGGTGTCATTTACAGCGATTCAGCTGATAAGGCCTGCCGTTTTATATTGAATTGTAACCAGAAAAAAATTCCACTGGTTTTTCTTCACGATGTGACCGGTTTTATGGTTGGAAAAAAATCAGAACACGGAGGTATTATTAAGGATGGTGCCAAAATGGTCAATGCTGTCGCCAATAGTACGGTACCGAAATTTTCTATTGTGATTGGCAATTCCTACGGAGCTGGCAATTATGCTATGTGTGGTAAAGCTTATGATCCAAGGCTCATTGTAGCTTGGCCAACAGCCAAGATTGCCGTAATGGGTGGAGCACAGGCAGCCAAAGTGTTAACCCAAATTCAGGTGAGCTCCTTAAAATCAAAAGGACATGCACCGGATCCTAAGGCTGAATTGGCTTTGTATGGTGAAATTAAAAACAAGTACGATGAGCAAACAACGCCCTATTACGCTGCATCGAGGTTGTGGGTAGATGCCATTATTGACCCAAGATCAACGAGGCAATTTATTTCGATGGGAATCACCATGGCAGATCACGCTCAAATTGAAAAATTCAACCCGGGCGTGATCCAAACCTGATGACATATTAATTATCTTCAATTGCTGCTACACCCGGAAGCACCTTGCCTTCCAGCATTTCAAGCATGGCTCCTCCACCGGTAGAAACATAGCTAACTGCATCTTCTAACCCAGCTTTGTTAATGGCAGAAACTGAATCGCCCCCTCCTATTAATGAAAAGGCACCATGACTGGTTGCATCTGCAACTGCATGCGCAATAGCCAGGGTACCGGTAGCAAAGTTGGCAAATTCAAAGACCCCCATAGGACCATTCCAAACAATCGTTTTTGAAGATGCAATCACATCTTTAAAAGTTGAAATGGCATCAGGGCCAATGTCGAGTCCCATCCAACCATCCGGGACTTCATTACTGGGCGTTATTTTATGGTTGGCCTCAGCGGCAAATGAATCAGCTGCCATTGAATCTGTCGGTAAAAATATATGGCACCCTTTTTCCCTTGCTTTTACCAAAATTTCGTTGGCCAGATTTAAAAATTCAGATTCACAAAGAGAGTTACCAATGTTGCCTCCCTGAGCTTTAAAAAAAGTATAGGCCATTCCGCCACCTATGATGATGTTATCAGCCTTGTCAAGCAAGTTTTCCAAAAGTTGTATTTTGTCAGAAACCTTGGCACCTCCCACAATAGCTGTGAACGGTTTTTCTGCTTCCCTGAGAACCTTTTGACCATTTTTCACCTCTGCTTCCATTAAAAAACCAAAACCTTTGTGGTTTTTATCAAAGTAGTTGGCTACGGTTGTTGTTGATGCATGGGCTCTGTGAGCAGTACCAAATGCATCATTAACATACACGTCAGCTTGTGATGCCATCGCTTTTGAAAAGCCAGGTTCTCCATCTGTCTCTTCTTTGTAAAACCGGGTATTTTCTAACATGAGTACTTCTCCGGCTTGAAGAGCATTGGCGGCAGCTTCCACTTTTTCTCCAATAACATCATCTATAAACTTAACCTCCCGTCCTAACAGTCGTGAAAAAGTCGGGACAATGTGTTTTGTAGAATATTTGGAGTTATCGGCTCCCGGCTTGGGCCTGCCAAGGTGGGTGCATACAATAAGTGACGCACCCTGCTCAAGCATGTATTGAAGGGTTGGAATCGCCTTCTCAATCCGGGTAGTGTCTGTTACTTCCAGGTTTTCGTTGAGAGGTACATTGAAGTCTACCCTCACCAAAACCCTTGCGTTGTTAAAATTAATGTGTCTCATAGTACAAGACGATTTTAAATGGCAAGTAAAATTTTATTTCTGCAAAGAAGCGAAATAAGCAAGTGTTCTAACCAATTGTGAAACATAAGACATTTCATTGTCATACCATGCAACCGTTCTGACCAACTGGGTTTCTCCAATGGTTTGCACCTTTGTTTGGGTACCGTCGAAAAGCGAGCCATAAGAAATCCCAATGATATCGCTGCTCACGATAGGGTCTTCTGTATATCCAAAACTTTCATTGGCAGCATCTTGCATTGCCTGATTGATTTCAGCCACTGATGTAGATTTGCCCAAAATACATGTGAGTTCTGTCAAAGAACCCGTTAAAGTTGGAACTCTTTGGGCAGAACCGTCTAATTTTCCTTTTAAGTCTGGCAATACCAATCCGATTGCTTTGGCCGCACCCGTACTATTGGGAACGATATTTTGTGCAGCTGCTCTTGCTCTTCTCAAATCGCCTTTAGCATGGGGAGAGTCCTGTGTATTTTGATCATTGGTATAGGCATGAACCGTGGTCATCAAGCCATTTACAATGCCAAATTTATCATTTAGTACCTGAGCCATAGGGGCCAAACAGTTAGTTGTACACGATGCACAGCTGATTATGATTTCTGAACCATCAAGAGTGGTGTGGTTGACATTAAATACGATTGTTTTGAGATCGCCTGTAGCAGGAGCTGAGATAACTACTTTTTTAGCACCTGCTTTGAGGTGAAGAGCCGCTTTTTCATCTGAGGTAAAAAAACCGGTACATTCAAGAACCACATCTACATCGTGACTTCCCCATGGAATTTGGGATGGGTCTTTTTGAGCATAGATGTTGATACGGTCGCCATTTACAACGATAGCACCATCAGCAGCTTCAACTTTTTCATTGAATCGCCCCTGAGCAGTGTCATATTTAAGCAGATGTGCCAAAGAAACCGCATCTGTAAGGTCGTTGATAGCTACAACATCAATGCCTTCCATGTAATAAATCTGCCTGTAAACCAATCTTCCGATTCTTCCGAAACCATTGATGGCAATCTTGATTTTTCCCATGAGTATTTTTTTTTAGTTAAGAATAATATTCTGTTAATTCACTACAAATATATCTGAAAAAGAATAAATGATAGGTAAATTATCAAATGATTTTTATTTATTTGGTGAGATCTCCGTTTACTACCCAGGAGTTGATGCCAAAAATGAAGATAAGGAGACCCTTTTTCTAACAATTCTGCTTCTCCTAACCGCTCTCTCAGGTCGAAATAGTGTTCAATAATAGAAGCTTGTTGCTCAAAGTTAAAATCAAACAATCCTTTTCCTTCATTAATAGCTTGAGCAAGGCCTTCAATACCACCATAATCATAGCCCTCTTTGCTTTTTTGTGCCCATAAAGCCCTGACAATGTAGACGGACCCATATTGATAATATTGGTAAACGTGCATAAGCTCATGGATAAAAACATCCTTTCTTAGCGATTGCCAGCTGTGGATGAGATTAAATGATACATACGCAATTCCATACTTTTTACTAACCCTACCTGAAAAATTGTCAATGTACACATTTCCAAAATCAATGCAATCTTTAAACACACTTTGGCCCAGCTTGACCTCTTCATTTGACAAAAGCCGGATATTGGGTTTAAATATAAAATAAGCGGCCTTGTATAATTCCGGAAAGAACAAAATATCTGAAATGTAAAACCAGATATCCAACAACCAAATCCAAAAACTTTGAACTTTAAGGTGTGAAGGATGTCTGTAAATAGGATAAATCAAATGTCTCAAAAGCCTTTTCCATCGAATGCTTACATCAATAGGTGAAAGATTTAATGTAGACCACTTTGACATCAACTGAATCGTAATGCTTTAACCGGTGTGATTCTCGAAACGATGTATGAAGGTAGTACCAAGGTTATCATACAGGCCAAAAAGGCAATTAAATTGATAAGCACAATTTGCCAGAAATCGATGTGGATAGGCGCAACACTCAAATAATAATTGGTTTCATCCAGTTTGATCCATCCGGTGGTTTTCTGGAGCCATGCAATACCAAGACCCAATGCGTTGCCAGCTACTAAGCCAGTGATCAGAATGTAGGCGGCATGGTATAAAAAGACTTTACGAATAGACCAATTACTTGCACCCAGTGCTTTTAAAACGCCTACCATTCTTGTTCGTTCCAAAATTAAAATCAACAACACTGTTGTAAGATTAATAATGGCCACCAAACCCATCAATTGTAGTATAACTCTTTCGTTGATGTCTTGCAGATTTAACCATTCAAAAATATTGGGAAACTTTTCAAAGATGGTTTCGCAATACATGCTGGAAGGAAGAATCTCTGCATAAATGTATTCATTTAATGCCGGTATGTCGGTGTTAGGAGCCGCAAATACCTCCAAACCACTGAATTGGTTCGCTTCCCAACCCAAAACAGACCGGAGTAAGTCAGAGCTTCCCAATACAAATCGTTC
>JAGNSQ010000001.1:0-15521 GCA_017987975.1 Saprospiraceae bacterium | reverse complement strand
AAATGTATTCATTTAATGCCGGTATGTCGGTGTTAGGAGCCGCAAATACCTCCAAACCACTGAATTGGTTCGCTTCCCAACCCAAAACAGACCGGAGTAAGTCAGAGCTTCCCAATACAAATCGTTCATCGTATTCTTCTAATCCTGTATTGTAAATGCCACATATGGTGAGTGCCCTTCTTAGCCGGGCATTGTCTTTTACAAATGAAACAATTAAGCGATCTCCAACCTTTAAAGCCAACTTTTTGGCAATGATCTTACTGATTACAATTTGAGCTTGATGATTATTAGCGGAAGGAGGATGGCCAGCTACCATAAACCGTTGTAAATTGTCCCAATTAAAATCATCACTTACCCCTTTAAACAATCCAGCCAGCAGATCTTTTTTGTTTTCTATTAAACAGGGCATAATAATATAGGGATACACCTGGGTGATGGCAGCCCTTTCGTCATTAGATTGAAAAAATGATTTTAAAGCACCTTTGTTACTCTCATCCATTTCAGCAAAATCAGTCGTCTTCACTGATCTTAATTGGGAAATCAAAGTTGGGGAAACATCGATGGGTCGAAGATCAAAATTACGGGTAACACCAGCATCTGAAATGTGCACATGGCCCCAAAAACCAAAAATTTTCTCGTGCACTTCATTTTTAAAACCGGAGATAATTGCTGAGCTCAAAATCATCACTGCCGTACTGATCGCTAAACCCACAATTGCAATTCCCAAAATAATTCTGGTAAATGACTTGTCACCGGTAAAAGCCAATCGGGTAGCAATAAAAAGTGAGGTATTTGACTTCGATCTCATATGGGTGTAAAAATAGCTTATTGGCACGAATTGACCTAAAGTGACGGGTCATCACAATAATTCATGTGTTAAATTTCAATATTTATAATACTACACAATCAAAACAATACATAATGAAAAATAAAAATATGAGTAAACATTAAATATTTTCGTAATACATAAATGTCACATTATAAATAATTACAATATATTTGTCACATTAATATGGTTATTTTAAACTAAGTGTCTCATGAATAAGCAACTCAGGCTGGTCTTAGCACTAGCATTTTTTTCAATTTTGTCACTGAACAATTATGCCCAGGACAAATTGGACCCAATCAAAGTACAGATTGATAAAGGTATGTATACAGAAGCGCTTACCACCCTCAATCAACATTTGGCTAAAAATCCTAATGATGGAAAAGCGTATGGGCTTTTGGCTGATTTACAGCTCAAGTTGGGAAAAATTGATCTGGCATGTGCTACCTACAGTATGATGGAAAGCATGAAACTTTGTGATGACCAGTCTTTCTATGATTACGGCTTGGCTTTAAAGATGGGAGGAAAGTATGATGAAGCCATTAAAAAATTTGGAAAAGTGGGCGGCAAGATGAAAGAAGGCGCTCAAAAGCAAATACAGAGCTGTGTGTTTGCAAAGGAATTGATTCGTACCGAAGACACCAAAAAAGTGATGAATCTGGACATGAATTCGCCTTCATCTGAATATGGAGCTGTTTTGTACGAACAGGTGGTAGTATTTAATGGTGAGAAATCACCATTCATGACACCTCAAACAGCCAGTTTAATAAAAGACAACAAAGGCCTTTATTTATGCAAGACACTTCACAATGGTAGTTCAGCAGCTCTTTTTATGGAAGGAAAGGTCAATGAAACCAAGATGGAAGCCTTTTCAATTTCTCCCAACAACAGTGTAGCATTTTGTACTACTCAACAACTGGGTGGATCTCCATTAGATAGGATGAGTGATGCGGCCATCTACTTAGGAACCTACAATGGATTTGGTTTAAATAATGTTACTGCCTTTGCTCATAATGTAGCCGGAGTAAGCAACTACAGTCCATGTCTGAGTGAAGATGGGTTAACGCTCTATTTTGCATCAAACAGAGAAGGAGGTTTTGGAGGAATGGATTTATACAAAAGTACATTTGATGGTACTAACTGGTCTGCCCCTGAAAACCTGGGTGAAGATGTGAACGGAAAGGGAGATGAAATTACACCTTTTTATGCGAGTGGTATCTTATGGTTTGCGTCAGACAGCCATGGTGGTTTAGGAGGCTACGATATTTTTTCCAGCCAAAATACCAGCGCTGGTTTCATCGATGTTCAACACGCAGGATACGGAATCAATTCAGTTTCAAATGACTATTTTCCCCATGTAAAAAACTTAATCATTTACTTCACATCTGACAGATTGGGAGGTAAAGGAAGAGAAGACATATATCGTTCCCCAATTTCTGAGCATACCTTCACAGTTGAAGAGATGGATGCCCCTTTGGTTAGTCAAATTGAGACAGAAACGATAGAAGAAGAAAGTGAACCCGCTGCATATGCTTTGAATGAAGCTACTATAAATTATGGCAAAGTAGAAAACATTGATGCCCTATTAATGGGGGCAAGAAGAGTTTCCATCGGAGAGGTAATAGCGAGCAAAGACAAGCCAAGAGTTTATTTTATTCAGCTGGCCTCTATGATTGCCAACAACAGCGATGTAAATAAATTTAAGCCACTGGTAAAATTTGGAAACATCTATAAAGTAAAGGTGAATAATTCAACCAAAGTACGATTAGGATACTTTTTGGAGAGATCTGAAACCGATGTATTGCTGCAAAAAGTGCGAGGTGAAGGTTTCAAAGATGCCTTTATAGTTGAACAGGAATTATCTACTTCTGATCTGGAACTAATGTTATCACAGTTGGACAATAGAAATACCGCTGGAAATGTGAACAATCCACCAAAAAACAATTCTACTGTCCACAATAGCAAACCTAAAAATGATGCCGTAACTGGTAACTTTGAATACACAAAACCACTGCCTGATGCCAATGACAGAGAGTACAAAGTACGACTGGGAAGTTTCGAAGACCCCATTTGGTTTGACAGCAAAAAAGTGAGAGACCTCGGAAGGTTGGAACAGTGGACCAAAGGTGCATGGACCATCTTTATTTTAGGTGGATATAGCAACTATGACGATGCAGATCAGGCAAGAATACAGGCCATCAATCGTGGATATGCCGATGCAGAAGTTGTGATTGACAATGGTGGTATTATTGAGAGGATCAAGAAAAATTAACCTCCCAAGAGGTAAATAAAAAAGCTGATGTTCACCGCATCAGCTTTTTTTTTGCTCCATTTTTTCGTTGACCATGTGGTTGAGCAGTTTAGCATCTTTTTCATAAATCCGGGGTCTGGCTTGTTGTAAGTAATTTTGCCAGGTTTCACTTATCTGAGGCTTCGAAAGGTCAAACTCATGGTTGTAGCAACCTGCATTCATCCTTTGCCTGGAAGCCTCAAAAACGATAATGGAAGTAGCAACAGAAACATTTAAACTTTCAGCCATGCCCTGAATCGGAATCAAAATATTACCATCGCTATACGCCATTAATTCCTTACTAATACCTTCTTTTTCATTGCCAAGAACTATGGC
This sequence comes from Saprospiraceae bacterium, assembly GCA_017987975.1. Taxonomy (GTDB): domain Bacteria; phylum Bacteroidota; class Bacteroidia; order Chitinophagales; family Saprospiraceae; genus JADKBO01. Next base: position 12,069 of record JAGNSQ010000001.1, on the reverse strand, counting down.
AACATCAGATTCAAGATTGGTCTCATAAATACTTTTAGCACCGTGATACAAATTGGTAGTCAGTACTTTTTTATATTTTTCCTTTACTGCCTTCATGCATTCATCCAGATCGTCATAAAAAAGAGGGGTAATCCACTTCCCCACTCCACTGGTTGCATTTCTACCTATATATCTTGCAGAATTGTGCGTGTCTTTGCTATATAATATGTAAAGCTCAGGAATTCCAATGGCTTCACAACTCCTCATCACTGCTCCTAAGTTATGTGGATCATGCACATTTTCTAAAACAATGGTAAGGTTCCATTGTCTTTTGCGAACCACTTCTTTTAATTTATGGAGTCTTTCGTCAGACAACATGATCAATAAGCTTTCACAAATCTTGAACCATCGAATCTCAGCATTTCTAAGTACTTATTTTCAAAGTAATCTATCTCACTTGAAGATCCTTCTGTATGAGCTGCCCTAACATCAAATTTGGAGTGAAGATATTGACCGGAATCTGTACTCAAATACGGTGCAAAACGTTCACCATATTCACTCAAATGCCGACCTATGAACAACATGTGATCAAAACCTTCATAGGCATCTGTTTCTGGCAAAGCTCCAAAGTGATCAAAGAATTTCCTGTCAAAAGATTTTACTTCCTCTCTTAATTCTTCAACATAACGAGAAGCCGGCACATGGATATTCAGGCCAGAGAAAAAATCAAAACCCATCTTTTCTGAATCTTTTAAGATAGGCATGCCATAGACCGTTACCTGGTAGCTACCTTTTTCTGCTAATAACCTGCGCATAGCATTGTATAGGTGAAGCTCGTCCTTATAGGAATAATTGGGAAAAATAAAGACCTTTTTACCTGATTCTATCAAATCATAAAACACCCTGCTTCCCAAAGAAAGAGAATCATCAAGTACCCAATATTCTGTAAATATATGTTCCAAAGGCTGACCTGAAATTTCGGCAGCGGTGGATTGAAAGTATTTAAACCAGGCTTTGTCGGCCTTAGTATTTCTGCCCACCAAAACTACCTCATTAGCATTGTAGTGAGACAATACATGGGAAGTAATCGATGAAAAGTGGGATTTGAGTGAAGGTTTTAGCTGTATAAAAGAAGGAGCATTTTCAATGCTCGATAAGCTAAAAAATGGTGAAATTACTGTTGCATTTTTTGACCTTCCTAAATCCACCATTTGTTTCAATAAGTTTTCATCGGAAGGGGCAAAAATTAGTTTCGACTCATCTTGTGCCAACTGATCCAACACACCACTTTCTTCAGCATTATAAACACGGATGGTAAAATCATGCCCTTCCATCGCCAGCTCTTCTGCTGCCAGTTTCATCCCCCCATAATATTGCAAAAACCGATCATTTCCTGCATTCTCCGAAAATGGTAGTACAACAGCTACGTCGTAATGGCTGTATTTTTTTGCAGGTACCGCAATGTTATCCGCCTTTTTTTCGCCTATAACTTCACTTTCGTCCTTTTTAGTTTTGGAAGGGTCTGTTGTTTGTTCTGCATTTTCAATAGCCAGACTGTCTGCCTTGGTCACTTCCTTCTTTTCAGGCAGTTGTTTAACTTCTGTTTTGGTTAGTTTGGTGGCAGGGGAACATGCTATCACAAACAAAAGCAAAGCCCATACCCACAGCTTATTCCCACTCAATGGTAGCCGGTGGTTTGGTACTAATATCGTAAACAACCCTGTTAATTCCTTTGACATTGTTGATAATTTCACTTGACACGGTATTTAAAAATTCATACGGAAGGTCAGACCAGACAGCAGTCATTCCGTCCACTGAATTGACACAACGAAGGGCCACCGTAAATTCGTATGTTCGTTCATCTCCCATCACGCCTACAGATTGAACCGGCAGTAAGATAGCTCCGGCTTGCCATACTTTGTTGTAAAGATCATACTCCCTCAGCTTATTGATAAATATGGCATCCGCATCCTGGCACAATCTGATTTTATCTCTGCTGATCTTACCCAGCACCCTGATGGCCAGGCCGGGCCCCGGGAAAGGATGTCTTTCTATCAACTCCTGGGCTATGCCCATTGCCAGCCCCACTCTTCTCACTTCATCCTTGAACAACATTCTAATGGGTTCAATCAGCTTCAAATGGAGTGTATCCGGCAATCCCCCAACGTTGTGGTGCGATTTAATGGTTACAGAAGGTCCATGAACAGAAACTGACTCTATAACATCCGGGTAGATAGTGCCTTGACCCAACCAGGAAACGCCTTCTATTTTGGCAGCTTCTCTTTGGAAAACTTCAATAAAAACCCTTCCAATAATTTTCCTTTTGGTTTCAGGATCATCCACTCCATCCAATTCACTGAGAAAGTCATTGGATGCGTCTACTCCTATAATATTGAAGCCCATATTTCTGTAGGAATGGAGAACGGATTGAAATTCTCCTTTTCTAAGTAAACCATTATCCAAAAAAACACAAGTAAGGCGGTCTCCAATGGCCTGATGAATAAGACTCGCTGCCACTGTGGAATCTACACCACCTGACAATCCCATCAATACTTTTCCATCACCTACTTTTGATTTAATGTCAGATATGGTTTCTTCGATATAAGCGGACGGGTTCCAATCACAATGGCAACCGGCTACATGAACTACAAAGTTTCTCAACATTTCCATTCCTTCCACCGAATGGGTTACTTCCGGGTGAAATTGAAAGCAATAATAGGGAAAGTCAAAAGTACCGGGACGAGATCTGAATGCCGCCACCGGAATGTCATCCGTAGTAGCAATGGCTTCAAATGCCTCGGGCAGTACTTCAATCGAGTCTCCGTGTGACATCCATACTTGAGAGGAGGAAGAAATTCCTTGAAAGATCGGATCATTTGGGTCAGTAACATTAAGCCTGGCCTTCCCATATTCCCTTTTTAATGTTTTTGAAACTTGACCACCCAATTGATGTGCAGTTAGTTGCGCCCCATAACAAACACCTAAGACCGGTAACTTTCCTTTGATGAGGTTTAAATCGGTGTATAAGGCATTGGTGTCCAAAACTGAAAACGGACTACCCGAAAGAATGATGCCTTTGGCAGATAAATAATCTGAAGGCAGGGCATTATAAGGATAGATTTCACAAAAAACATGCAATTCTCTTAATCTTCGTGCTATCAATTGAGTGTATTGAGAGCCGAAGTCAAGTATTATTATCCTTTCCTTCATACTATTGATTTGATATTGTGGCAAAGATAGCCGATATCTGTTAATTACGGAAAACAGACCTTAATTACCTGTAACTAATACAGAATTAAAGTCAATAATCTTGAATATCCAACATTTTTATTGGGATAGGCCCACAACTTTACCAATTAATAATTCAAATAAATTCAATAATCCGAACTAAGATTTGAAAATTTGCAAAAAGTAGAAACCGTAATTTGCTGTGAGGAGGCAAACAGGAAAAGTGTCCCTGTTTGTGCAATTGACTTGGGTTTTAATAGTTCATATTTTCTCAATAAAGCCGTATTTTTGTGCAGAATAAAATCATAAATATGAATTTTGACATCATTGTAATAGGTAGTGGACCTGGTGGGTATGTTGCAGCCATCAGAGCATCGCAGCTGGGTAAAAAAGTAGCTGTTGTTGAAAAAGAATCTTTGGGAGGTATTTGTCTCAACTGGGGCTGTATACCTACTAAAGCCTTGTTGAAAAGCGCACAGGTCTTTAACTATATCAATCATGCAGAAGATTATGGCATTGTTGCAGGTAATCCAAAGCCTGACTTCGGAGCAATTATCAAACGAAGTCGTGGTGTAGCAGATGGCATGAGTAAGGGTGTTCAATTTTTGATGAAAAAAAATAAAATTACGGTAATCACAGGTACAGCTACTCTGGCAAGAGGCAAAAAAGTGGTAGTAACTGATGCTGAAGGTAAAAAAGCAGAGTATGCTGCAGATCACATCATAATTGCCACCGGAAGCAGGGCCCGTCAATTGCCCAATTTGCCCATTGATGGCAAAAAGATTATAGGCTACAGAGAAGCCATGTCGCTGCCAACTCAACCAGCCAGAATGGTGGTTGTAGGTGCGGGTGCGATAGGTGTGGAATTTGCGTATTTTTATCATTCTATCGGAACCGAAGTTACCATCGTTGAATTTTTGGAACAAGGACTTTTGCCCAGAGAGGATGCCGAGGTATCAAAAGAATTGTCAAAGGTTTTCACCAAGTCTGGCATAAAAGTTTTAGCAAATACCTCAGTTGAAAAAGTAGATACTCAAGGCGACAAATGTAAGGTTACCATCAAAAACAGAAAGGATGGTAAAGAAGAAACCATAGAATGCGAAGTAGTTTTGAGCTCTGCCGGGATCAGTCCCAACACCGAAAACATAGGTCTTGAATTACTTGGAGTAGAGACCGATAGAGGAATGATCAAAGTTGATGAGTTCTATAGAACCAACGTCCCGGGCATATATGCCATAGGTGATGTCATTCCTACTCAGGCGCTGGCTCACGTAGCCAGTGCTGAAGGCATTACCTGCGTTGAAAAAATCAGTGGTTTGCATGCAGAACCTATAGATTATAACAACATACCTTCTTGTACATACTGTTCGCCGGAAGTAGCCAGTGTTGGGTATACTGAAGCTGGAGCAAAAGAAGCTGGTTATGAGGTAAAAGTGGGCAAATTTCCTTTTTCAGCATCAGGTAAGGCAAGTGCGTCAGGGGCAAAAGAAGGTTTTGTGAAGGTAATTTATGATGCCAAATATGGAGAGCTTTTAGGGGCCCATATGATAGGTATGAATGTTACCGAAATGATTGCAGAAATAGTGGTTGCAAGGAAATTAGAGACAACTGGTCACGAAGTTTTAAAGGCAGTTCACCCACACCCTACCATGAGCGAAGCAGTAATGGAAGCGACAGCTGCTGCCTATGACGAAGTAATACATTTGTAAATTAAAAAAAGGCATCTTATATTTGCCGACCAATAGCCAAGGGGGGAATTAGCTCAGTTGGCTAGAGCGCTACGCTGGCAGCGTAGAGGTCACCGGTTCGAGCCCGGTATTCTCCACAAAAAAAGGCAACCTTAATGGTTGCCTTTTTAATTTTATGGTTCTTTTCTATTTTTTACCATATACAAAGACATTGGCCTTGCCTTTCCTAATTCCTTTTGTGTCATACAAAAAGCTTATACGGTCAATCCTTCTTCTGTTGCCTGGCAAATCAATGACCCGGCTTTCTTCTCCCTGTTTAAAATTTTTACGAATGGCCACATTGAATTTTTCACCGTTTTCAAAGTAAATATCCATATCCATCATATCTAGTCCGGCATCTGTTACTTTAATTTTGATGGCTTTAAAAATGTCATTTCCTGTTACTTTGAGTACATCTCTGTCAGGGCCATAATTAGCCTCTTTTTGTCCAATAATGACCCATTTAGAGTAAGTGGTAAAAGCGGAACCTGCGATGAAGGCCATTGCCATGGCTACGATAATAATGGTTTTGATTTTCATGTCTGTTTTCTATTTAAATTTGAATTTTTGACGTCTGTATGACTTTTGGGTTTATCCCACAATGCCGTTTTAGTATATTTTTAACAAATTAAAGGAATTTTAAAATTATTTTTTGCTAAACTTGCAGGGTAAGATTAAAAACAAAATTATCTACTGACATGAAGAAGTTTTTCGCCATTTTATTGTTCATACTTTCGATCTGTAGAGCAGAGAGTCAAATCGTTATTAGTCCAGACACAGCTTGTATTCATGTGGATACCAACGGCATCATTGATACCGTTAAACTGACTATTACCAATAATACATCTGCCGAGGTATCACTTTATTGGACATTGGACTTAGGTAAAAACTTTCCTTCTCAGTGGAGAACCCAAATTTGTGACTTCAACTTGTGTTATGATTACAATGTAAGACAACAATCACCCAACAAACCCAATAAGTTGGCAGCCGGAGCGACCAATAAAACATTTTCATTTTATTTGACAGACAGTTTCAACTATGAATTTATTGATACCGTTTATATCGTGTTCTATACCGACAAAACTTTTAAGGACACATTGCAGGTAATTCCCATAATAATTGGAGGTTGTAACGTCATGAGCCAAACCTATAATCTATCTCAGAGTGAAGTAATTGTTTTACCGAACCCCAGTTTTGATGGTAGTTTTGAAATACGGGCGGATGACGATTACGATCGTATTGAACTTTATGATATGATGGGAAGACTTCTCTTCAAAGATCATTACAACGCTCAACAAAAATATTCAATTCCTGACGCATCATCAGGAATGAAATTGGTAAAGTTGATTTCAGATAAAAGAAAACAAATGATTTGCAAACTCCTGATGGTTCAATGATGTAAAAACCTTAAGCTGGTTTCTTTAACCAATATCGGACATATAAATAGGATAAAACAAACATTACCGACCAGTACAACCACTCACTCATCCAGGCAACTAAAATTGAAAAATGAGCTATTTCGATTACATAAAAAACGTAGATCAAATAGGCTATGATGCTTGCCAGTTCAGTTAAAAAGACAAATTTATTGTTTCCCGTAGCCACAACTGCATTGAGCCATATAACACCGATGGTAAGCATAACCATTGCAGAAGTGACCACGCGCAAAAGCGAGGTGCCCACCACAGCAAAATCACCTTTCTGGCCATATAGCGCAAAAACCCAATGAGGCACCAAATTCACAATTATTACAAAACCCAACATACCTGCAACACTGATTTTTAGGATCCTGACCAAAACAGGCATAAAATCATTTTTTCTCCCCTGACCGAGTACATTGGAAAGTATGGTGTTGGTAGTTGCCCCAAATGACCAGGAAAAGACACCACTGATGCCAAACAAGTTTCGCATGGTTTGTGAAGCCGCTTGTTCCTGATAGGAATAATGGCGATTTATTAAAATGTAAAACAACCACCAGGCCACAATGCTGATCGCATACTGAGCCATCAAAGGAAATGCCTGATAAAATACTTCTTTCAGTAACTTGCTACTATATTTAAAAAAGTCAGGTATGTCATATTTAATACCAAATTTTTTATAAACGATCAATACGCCCACTGAAATAAAACCAAGCCCTTCTGATATAACTGAAGCATATGCAGCCCCATTAAATCCCATAGGAGCAAGGCCCCAGCCTCCAAATATAAACCAATAATCCAACACTATATTGGCAACACTTTCAATGATGGATGCAAACAACAACCACCTTGTTTCCTGAATACATATGATGTAGGAATTTGAAAGTTGATAACCAAAAAGAAAAAGTAAGCCCCATATGCGGATGTGCATAAAATCTATAACAAAATGAGCATCCTGATTACTAACACCAACTGAAGTTAACATCGGAGTAAGTCCAAAAAATGTAATGCCTGTTGCCAAAACAGCCAATATAGCCGCTACTATATAACCATGTCTGAGGGTATTGATAATGTTCATCCTGCTATTTTCCCCAGCCTGTCGTGATATCATGGACAAAATAGCATTGGATAGTCCATAACCCATGGCTGCAAAAATCAGGTAGTAAACCCCGGTCAAAGCTGCATAGGCCAATTCACGAGTACCTAAGTGCCCTAAAAAAATGGCATTAAATAGAAAATTGAGCTCCGGCACCAATCTTGCCAAGCTGATGGGTATGGTCAACAGTATGATGCCTTTTACAGAAGTATCGACTTTCAGATCAAGTGTCATGGCATAAACATGGAGACCCAGTCAATATCTTTTTTGAGCAATTGCTGAGTTTGCTCTTCCAAGCTACCCGTTTGAGGAACATGGTTGTATACCCACCTGGCATCATGAGGCAAACTCATGAGGATTGACTCAGCCCTACCGTCGGTTTCCAGACCAAATCTGGTACCTCGGTCCCAAGCCAGATTAAATTCAACATATCTTCCACGTCTGATTAGTTGCCAGTTTTTATGGTCGTCATTAAATGGCTTATCAACATTGGGACTAAATAGATCGGTATAAGCTGGTAAAAAGGTTTGACCTACGCCCAAAATGAAGTCTAAACCCGCAGATTTTGAAATTTCGGGATCCGTCAAACGGTCGAAAAAAATACCTCCAATTCCTCTGGTTTCATGTCTATGTTTTATATAAAAATAGTCATCCGCCCATTTTTTAAATCGAGGGTAAAAGGAAGTATTTACCAAATCACAACAATGTTTGAGTTTGTTATGAAAACAAGATGCTTCTTCCATTGAGATATAGTGGGGGCTGGCATCAATTCCTCCACCAAACCACCACGAATCACCGGCCTCAAAATACCTAACATTCATATGGATAATAGAAACCCATGGATTAGCAGGATGGAGTACGATGGATACACCTGTGGCAAAAAAATCGCCTGCTACAATTCCCAGTGACTTGGCAGCATCCGGACTGAGAGTACCATGAACAGCAGAAAAATTGACTCCTCCTTTTTCGATGTGCTGACCTGAGATGGCCCTGGTTCTACCGCCACCTCCCCCTGGTCTTTGCCATAAGTCTTCCTGGATGGAAGCTGTTTTATCCAGCTCTAGTAAGCCATTGCAGATACTATCTTGCAGTTGTTCCAGCCTGGATGCGATCAATTGTTTGTCCATATCAGAGTTTCTTTAAGGCAGCTAATGATTCTTTGGTTGCGCCTGAAGTAATCGTTTTATCCATTATTACCAGTGGACGCCTTAAAAATGTGTATTCCTCAAGAATGAGCGCTCTCATTTCTTTTTCAGACAGTACTTTTTTGTTTAAGCCCCGGGTACGGTATTTAACCGCTTTTTTGCTAAATAATACCTCGTAGGACCCTAAATTTTTTGCGGCTAAATCTAAATCCTTAGCTGAAATCCCCTGGGTTTTTATATCAACCAATTCAACCTCCTTGTCCGGGTTTAATTCTTTAAGGAACTTCCGACATGTATCGCAAGTACTGAGTGAGTAAATCCTTTTCATTAATGACTTAATATTTATTGGTAATAACCTTTAAAAGCCTTTAATCTCAAGCCCAAAACTCCTTTAATGGCTTCTGACACTATATTGGTGCTCATTTTGGAAGTACCCTTGATTCTATCAGAAAATATGATGGGCACCTCATTCCACTTAAAACCTTTCAAATAGGCGGCATATTTCATTTCTATTTGAAAGGCATAACCAGAAAATTTGATTTTGCTCAAATCCAGCCCTCTCAATACTCTATTATGGTAACAAATAAATCCTGCGGTTGGATCTTTAATGGGCATGCCGGTAATCAATCGAACATAAAGCGAAGCACCATAACTAAGAAACAATCTATCTTTTGGCCAATTAGAAATGCCTCCCCCTTTCACATACCTGGATCCAATAGCAAAATCAGCCTTTGAATGCACACAGCCCTCCAATAGCCGGTTGAGGTCTTTGGGGTCATGCGAGAAGTCTGCATCCATTTCAAAGAGATAATCGTATTGATGATTCAGGCCAAACTGAAATCCCGCAATATAGGCCGTACCCAATCCCATTTTACCACTTCTTTGTAATAGATGAATGCGGTCTGGTTGATCAGCTTTCATTTTTAACACGATAGAAGCAGTTCCATCCGGACTATTGTCATCCACAATTAAAACATGAAAATGGGTACCCTGAGATAAAACCGCCGAGATGATATCAGCTACGTTTTCAATTTCATTGTAAGTAGGTATGATAACCAGACATTTTATTCCTTCGTACATACCATTACAGAGCTTTGTTTGAAATAAATACCGAAAGGTTGAGTTGGGTTAAATATTTTTTACCGCATTTCTATCGGCTATGATATCTTTTAATTCTTTGATGGCTTCATACTCTTGAGGAAGTACCTTTTTAAAACATTCTTTGGCTGCAAAATAGGCCCCCTTTTCACTTCCAGGCAAACGTTCTTTCAATATCTTTTTTGCCAATTTTATGTCGTGCTTTAAAATACCCCTGATGGATGGAATATCATGCCAATCTCCTTCAACTGCCAATGTTTTAACTTCGGTGCCATCAGATTGAACGGTTGGCTCAAGGTCGATCAAATTTTTGCCTTTTGAAGTAATGTGCCCCTTGATTTGATTGTAAAATCCTTCAGGCAAATTCCATATTTCAGCGTCTTCAATCATTTCATTGTTGATCAAAAAAACCTCAAGGCCCTTTTCGTGAACCCGATAAATCAAAACCCTAACTGAATCAAGAACGCTCATATTACAAAAAATAAAGAATAACAAATTTAGGCAAAATCCACCATTAAACAGCTTCCAGGCTCAAAAGTTTTCAATAAAAGAAGTCTCACCGCAACTAAGCTTCCTAAAAATTAAGGCGAGTATGTATCTTAGCAGCTCAATTTGAAAAAGAAAGATGACAATACTTCAATCCGCAATACAGTTTAACGGACAAAAAGGATTTTACAGTGGCAAGGTTCGGGATGTTTACTTTTTCGACCAATTGATCGCCATGGTTGTTTCAGACAGAATTTCTGCATTTGATCACATTCTTCCCCGACCTATTCCTTATAAGGGGCAGGTATTGAACCAAATAGCACTGCACTTTTTGGAGGCAAGTAAAAATCTGGTTCCCAATTGGTTACTGGCTTCTCCTGATCCCAATGTATCAGTTGGCTACCCCTGTGAGCCGGTAAAAATAGAAATGGTTGTAAGAGGTTACCTTGCCGGGCATGCCTGGAGAACCTACGCCTCTGGCAATAGAATTTTATGTGGTGTAGAATTACCTGAGGGTATGAAGCAACACGATGCTTTTCCTCAACCTATCATTACCCCTACCACTAAGGAAAGTGAAGGCCATGATGAAGATATTTCTGCAACGGAAATCTTGCATCGGGGCATCATTGATGAGTCAACCTGGAATCAGATGTGTCAGTACGCGCTGAGTCTCTTTGAACTTGGGCAAAGGATGGCCAATGAACGAGGACTTATTTTAGTGGATACCAAATATGAATTTGGCATTTATCAGGGTAAGTTGCTGCTTATTGATGAAATACATACACCCGACAGTTCGAGATACTATTATCTTGATGGATATCAGGATCGACAAGATCGAAACGAGCCACAAAAACAACTTTCGAAAGAATTTGTAAGAGAATGGTTGATGGACAATGGATTTCAAGGAAGGGAGGGTGAAATAATGCCTGAAATGCCAGATAGTTTTGTGGCTGAAATATCGGCCCGTTACATCGAATTGTACGAACTCATAACCGGCAAGTCGTTTGTGAAAGAAAGTCAGGAAAATCTAAAAGAACGAATTGAGAACAACGTCAATACCTTTCTTGCCAATTATCGGCCAGCATGAGTATCATCATAGTTGACAGCGGCAGCACCAAAGCTGACTGGGTATGGACAGACGGTAAGGACAGCCAGTCCATCACCACTCCGGGAATTAATCCTACTACCGGCAGCGGGCTTGATCAAAAATTGCCGGAAAGCCTTGTCAGCCTGATTTATAAAAGCGAGGAGGTGTTTTTTTATGCTGCCGGGGGAACCGGGTCACTGGCGAAACTAAACATGCAAAAAATGTTTGGTAAACTAGGCTTAGGTATGGAACATAAAATACATGTTGAAAGCGATATGTTAGGTGCAGCGAGAGCTGCCTCGGGCAATCGACCTGCCATTATTGGTATCCTCGGTACTGGTTCAAATTCATGTTTGTTTGATGGCGAAAAAATAACAGATCAAATCCCCTCACTTGGATATGTGCTTAGTGATGAAGGAAGCGGTAATCACCTAGGTCGTCTGATAATTAAGGCATGGTTTTACCGACTAATGGTCCCTTCAGACGCGTTACTATTTGAGCGGAGGTTTCAATTGACCAGAGATATTGCATTGCAGCATTTATATGCCAATGATGGTGTTGCTGCCTGGCTTGCCGGGTTTTCAGTTTTTTTGGATGAATGCTCTATTGTCTTAAAAACCAAGATTTTAAACGAGGCTTTTGGAGATTTCGTGAAGACAAGGATTGCACAATACGAGGGTTTTCGTACCTTTGATCTCTGTTTTGTGGGGTCAATAGCCGGAATTTATATCAAAGAATTGACGGAAGTTTGTTCGCAGTATGAACTTTCAATTACCAGAGTAGTAAATAAACCTATTGATTCCCT
>JAGNSQ010000118.1 GCA_017987975.1 Saprospiraceae bacterium | reverse complement strand
ATAACCGGTGGTGTTGGATTGGCAATGGGAGGTTTTTCTGTCAATGCACTGGCAGCGCCTCTATTGAATCCACCTGACGGCAATGAACGAATTTTGGTATTGATTAGATTGAAAGGTGGCAATGATGGATTAAATACCATTATTCCCGTTTATGACTTTGGTACCTATAAAAGTAAGCGGCCTTCCATTTACATACCACTTGCTGATACCTGGAGTCTTACACCTGAATTGGCTATGCCCAAAACGACTGCCTCGCTCACCCAACTTTGGAACAAAGGTGCCATGAAAGTCATCAGCGGAGTGGGCTATCAAAACCATAACCTATCCCACTTTACGTCATCTGATATTTGGAATGCCGCCAACCCTAAAATTGAAACAGATGCCAACAAATCAGGCTGGTTAGGCAGGTATTTGCTCAATAACCAACCCGACTATTTGGAAAACCTGCCTGAAATACCCGGGGCCATTAAAGTCAATAGTGGTAGCAACATTGCCTTCAATGATCCGGAAAGAATAGACCTCGCTGTCAATTTTAATACCCCCGACAAACTGCTAGAAATTGCCGAACGAGGTTTTTACTACGATGCCCAAAACCTACCCGATGATTGCTATTATGGCGATCAAGTGGGCTTCCTTCGGTCAGTCTTGAACGTCACCTATAAGTATGCGCCCGTCATCAGTAATGCCTTTAAAGCAGGTAGCAATGATGTGGTTTATTCCAACAATCCATTGAGCCAGCAACTTGCCATAGTTGCAAAATTGATCAAAGGAAATTTAGGAACCAGGCTATACATGGTGACGTTGGATGGCTTTGACACCCATGAAAATCAAAATTCTGACCATCCCAGGTTGATGTTACAACTTTCATCTGCAGTCTCTGAATTTTACAATGACCTTGGCTCCGGACTTTCAAACAATGTACTCTCAGTAACTTTTAGTGAATTTGGAAGACGTGTGGCAGAAAACGCAGGAGGAACCGACCATGGCACTGCAGCCCCCGTTCTCTTATTTGGCTCAGCCCTGCAAGGTAATGGAACTTTGGGCCAACTACCCAGCCTCACCCAACTGGATGGAAATGGCAATCTTAAACACAGCACCGACTTCAGATCTATCTACGCTACCTTACTCGAATCCTGGCTCTGCGTACCTGCCACAGCAGTTGATACAATACTGGGACAGGAATTTGACCGGGTAGACAATTTAGGCATTGAGTGTTTAGCTTCATCGGTAACTGATATACCTTTAAAGCAGGGTATATCACACTTTGGTTTTGTGGAACAAGATGGCTCTATCCATATTCAATACGAATTAGCCAGACCAGGAACCATCATGGTTGAACTAATTGCTATTACGGGTCAGCGAATTGCCCTGCCTGTCAATGAATACCAATCTGGTGGAAAACAAGAAACCATATTGAGTGGCCAGCGCCTGGGACTGGGCAATGGCTTGTATATTTATAGGATCACCGCTTCTGGAAAAACATATTCAGGAAAACTGGTGTATGTACAATAAAAAAAACCATACATCGGCTCAAGATAAGTTCACTTTGGGAATGAACATGAAGGCAATCGGTTTTTTGGAATGGCCTCTCTTCCTGAGTTTTTAAGACATATGGTTTTAAAGGATCTCAAAAACAAAAAACGTAATACTTGATTACACGACAAAGATAGGAGAATACATATTACTAAAAAATTTAATATGTATTTTTTTGACATTTTTATTTTTCCATGTATATGTCATTGATTTGTTGCAACATATATTCCTCCCTCTACGCTTCAACATTCTAGTTTGCCCCACAGCTTCTTCCAACCGGTAAATTTTGTTTCATAGCCTAAGGTAGTCTATTGTTGAAATAAGATGGGAGAAAAGCTTAACTTTGCGTTAAATTTAAGCCAAAGTCTTATGAAAGACATTGCCGATCTACTGGGCAGAATTTGTATAGCTATGATTTTTGTGTATGAAGCACTGGATACATTGTTGTTTTTTGAAAACACCAAAAGGACCATGGCAGACTATGGATTGACGTGGAGGCCCGATTTGGTACTCACCGTGCTTGTCAGCTTTTTAATCATAGGTGCTATTATGGTATTGATTGGATATTATGCCAATGTGGGTGCCATTTTACTGCTGGCTTACTGGCTGCCTTTTACCTTGATCGTGTATTCATTCTGGAACGATCCACAGCCTGTGCAAAGGCTCAATGCATTATATTTTATGCGCAACCTGGCAGTCTGTGGTGGTCTACTCCTACTTATTTCCAATGGCGCCGGCAAATATAGTGTCAAACGACTCATTCACGTTATGCGCTTGCCCAAGTAATGCCCGGCTTCCGTTATCTTCTCTTTGATCTCGACGAAACACTTATTAATTTTAGTGATGCATCACGCAGTGCTTTTGATCTGTTTTATGCAAAATACCTGGCTAATTATGGCTTAGACAAAAAAACATTTTACAGCCATTACCACGATGCCAATATGATGGTTTGGGAAATGTTTGAGCAAGGCCAAATATCGATTGATGAATTAAAGATAAAACGATTTGAATGGATGTATCTGCATGCCGGCCAAACTATACCGTATGATCATTTAGATGAGCAGTCGCACTATTATCTGGATAGTTTGATCCAATCAACAGAGATGATACGAGGTGCAAAAGAGCTCATTGAAAGTCTGGCAAGGGATTACCATCTCAATGTCATTACCAATGGTATCTATTTTGTACAACATGCCAGAATGGACAGACTCATGCTGAAGCCTTATTTTCAAAATATATTCATTTCAGAGGAAATAGGACATTCCAAACCTTCGCCTTTCTTTTTTGACCATGTCCTCAATATCCTGGATGGCGCAAAAACTAGCGAGGTTTTAGTTATTGGTGACAGTCTTAAGGCAGACATAAAAGGAGCTCTTCAATCAGGGTTTAAGGCATGCTGGTTCAACCCGGAAGGCATCATAAATACTACAGAATTCACGCCCCATTTTGAAATAAAAACCTGGGAAGAATTTCACAAAATACTTCAATAACGTTTTGATTTACCATTCATCTAAAAAGGCAAAAACAACGCCACAAAGGGTAGCCTGACAAAAACCATACAGCAACCAGGTAGAAACCATAATAAAGTCTACATCAATGGCGCTATAAGTGATCCACATTACCGGAATCAAAGCCACGAGTGAATACACCATGCCGAATTCAATCCCTTTAACAATTAAGCCTCCTGGTAAAAACCTGCGAAATCGATTCCACAGTATGGCCAGAGCAAAACTCAATACAAAGGGATGGAGGTAAAAGTACAAATCCCGGCTGCCATCAGAATTAAAAATAGGATTGATATAATTGACAAATAAATCTGGTTTCAGATGGATGGCGGCATACAAACTTCCAAAACTAGCCAGGAACAAAGCTGCTCCTGCTATCAACCCATTCTTAAAAATACCGGTAAACGGTGAAGGCGTAGGTGTTGGATGATTTTCCATTGTTGTCAATTTTAGAGTGAATAAAAATTATCTTGCCTGAAAGTACAATCTGAACTCAACAAGCAATTCGTTTTTGACCTTAATTGCCCCTCCCAACTTACTGGGAGGTTTTAGATTAAAATCACTAAAAAGTATTTGTTTGACTCCGATCAGTTGCACCTGACCTGCAGCCCCGGGAATTACAGAAAGGGCAATGTTCATATGCCTCGTAACACCAGCCAGTTCAATATCAGCTTCACCTTCAACGCGTCCTGCCTTTACATAATCATCCAGGTCTTTGCTAAATTCCGTAAACCTGATCTTCATCAAAGGATACTCATTTACTTTCAGGGTTTTCTGCAAATCTTTTGTCATCATCTTATGGTGACAATCAAATTTTCCTACCTGAATGGCTAGCTCTCCTCCGGCTTTTACCTTGCCCTCTTTGTTTGTTGGGGTAGTCCAAATGGTATCTGTCCTTCCATATGAAGGAATGTCGCAGGCAAAACTATTGATGTTGGTTTTACCATCCACTTTTAAAGTGCTATGGCTTGCCAAGATCCATTGCTGTTGTGAGGCTAAGGGAGCACAAAACGTCATTAGCAAGCAACTCATGCAAAATCCAATGATCATCCTTTTTGATTGTGAAGTTAAAAAAAAGGAGTTGAATGTGTTCACCCAACTCCTTAAAAAGATTATCAATGAAAACCTCTTAGATAATTGTATCAAATTAGAAGCCTACAACTGCCTCGATAACGATGCCGTTGAATTTCGCTCCATATTTGATATCAGTTCCTCTGAACCCGTCGTATTTTTGATTTACATATTCGCCTTTCAACAACAGATTTTTGGTTGGGAACCAACCAGCTGCAATGGCTGTTCTGGTTACATTTACATCGTCTGTATATCCGCTCAATCTGCTTGTTACTTTGTTGTATTTAGCACCTACAAAAAGCTGTTCATTGGCTAAGAAACGATAAACCAATTCACCTGCCAATTGGGTAGTTTTTCTATCAGCACCGTCATATGCATCTGGTTTTTCGTTTACAGTTTTACCGGTTGCTTGCTCATAGGTACCAAAGAATTCCAAACCTTTGAATTTAACAAATGGGTTGATAATAAAGGCACTCAAAGAGTTGCTGTAACCAGGGTTAAACCTACCACTTGTAAAATCAGCTGTTCCGTTTGCCCATGCTGCTGCTTCTGCAACACCAAAGTAACCTGATCCGGTTCTGTCGCCACTATACAATGTAATACTTGGTGAAGATGCATTGTTATACATAGATGCGCTTAATCTTACTCTCAAGTCATCATTTACTTTCTTATCATAAGCAGCTTTCAATATAATGGATGGGTTTTTAGCAGTAATAGAGTCCGCTTTACCTGTGCCTATTACAGGTGCGACTGCATAATCTCTGATGTTATTTCTGATCAAACCATTGGTCATACCCACCATGGCCATGAATCCATCAACCGGGTAGATATACAATTCACCTCCAATCTCTGTAGTAAATTGATCCATTACGTTGTTTTCAATGAATGGATTAAAGATGGCATTACCTCCATCAGATCTTCTGAAGTGATTGTCACCATAGTTAATTTCCATGTGACCAATTTTTACTCTTACATACTTCTCAAACCAAGATGGGTTGCCAAACATAGACAATTTGTCGATTTGAATATATCCACCTTTTACCCAAAATTCATTGTGGTGTCTGGCTGCCATATAATTTTCAAGGAAAATTCTGATACCATCACCCAACTGAACATCAAAGTTAAGATTGGCTGCTGCCAGATTGAATCCATTACCCAATGCATACAAACCATTTTTCTTTGTTGCTGTGGTATCGGTATTCTCGTGACTTAACATTTGATAGCCCTGGCGGAAACTACCACCAATGTGTAATTTAAATCCTTCATAGGCTGCGGTTTCGGTTTTTGAAGGCTCATATACATTGATACCTGTTTGGTCATATGACCTTGTGTACTGTATCTGAGCGGAAGCTTTGGTTACCATAACTACCACCAAAACCAGGGCGAAAAATTTAACTAACGATTTCATAAAGAATTGTTTTAAGGTTTACAAATGTGATTTGTTGTCTTTTAATTTAAGGTTTATTTATTGTAGTGTCTTATTAATTGACTTCGTTTATTTTATTGGCATTGAAGTTGAATTTGATGGTCACTTCATTGCCCGTTTTTACTGCACCCAACATAAAAGAAGGAGGATCCATACCAAAATCTTTCATACCCAGTTTTTTCTCAGTGGTTACATTGATGCTACCTGCTTTATTGGGCTTCAAATAAGCAACCATTGGCACTTCAAGTGTTTTACCGGCTATGGTTAAATTAACTTTGGCATTGACTGTATAAGTAACATTGTCTTTGGTACTTACGGTAGCACTTTTTAAAGTAGCTGAAATATTAGCGTTCTTGTCTGCTTTTAAGGCTTTGTAGGCATTTTTGTCCATGCCGTCTTTACCACTTTTTAAAGATTTAGCTGCAATGCTAAAATTCATTGAAACGACATCGGTAATCACTCCGGCATCATTTGTGGTAACACCTATGGTGCACTCTCCATTAGCAGCCTTCATTTCCCAGTCGTGCATTGTGGAAGTTCCTGCAACAGTAACCCCTGCAGTCTTCGTATTAAATTTTTCCTGGGAAGTCACCATAAAAGGTAAAATAATCATCAGCAAAAGCGTTCCTACCTTTAACATCATTGTTTTCATTGTATTTCTTTTTTATTGTTTATAAATACAGTACAAGATTACGGCAGCCCAAAAAGCCCTCAGATGACGACGGTTAGGTTTTGGAATGATCTAATGTAATTTTTACAACGCTATGGTTTAAATGGGTCGAATAATTGCCGTATTTAATACATTAAATACTGGATTTCAATTATTTAAATACTATTTTCAACATAACATAAAACAAGAAAGGATGGGCTCCCCTCCTCCACTATAAATTAATATTAGTATGATTATGATGTGGTAATGAGGATATTTTGGATACATATAACTGCATAAGTGCCAACATTCTTCATCATATATCTTAGTTATTATGTAAGAGATATCACAATTTTAGAAAAATACCCAAAATATTTTTTTTAATCACGCAACAGTACCTGCATATATAATATATGCTCTAATGAAAAAGAATTAATACCTGCAATAGGATGATCCTCTGAAGGGCGTTAATGAATTCTGGTACCGTCTGCAGTTAGTTTTTTCATTACCTCGGCTTCGAATACCAGGTATTCCTGCCAGCGCTTTCGCACCATTCCTTCACCACCGTAATGAATGGCTAATTCCAGAAACATCTTATAATGCCCCGCCTCTGAAACCATGAGATCATAATAAAACTGTTTGAGGCTTTCTTCTGAGATGTGGAGTGATAATAACCTGAATCGTTCACAGCTGCGGGCTTCGATCAAAGCACAGATTAAAAGGCTTTCTATCAGGTTAACATCTCTGTTACCGTGCTTTCTGAATTTTTGCAGGGCATTGACATACTCATCCTTGCGCTGGAAGCCAAGCGACATATCCCGCTTTTCCATTTCCCTCAGCACCATTCTAAAATGTCCCCACTCCTCGGTGACAACAGGCATAAGGGCCTTGACCAGTTCTTTTTTATCCGGATATTGTTGAATCAGGGAAATGCAGGCGGTTGCTGCCTTTTGCTCGCAGAAGGCATGGTCTGTTAGAATATATTCAAGCGACATTTCTGCCAGATTTACCCACCTGGGATCGGTGGGCAAATGAAGGCCCAACTTGGTCTTATCTATCATTTCTGAGGCATTTGAGCTGCCTGAGTATAAAATCTACATCATAAACCATGTAATCCTCAAAACCGGTTGACCACATGATGCCAAAACTATCGAGGTATTGCGTTTCTAATACTGAAATGTCCTGATCATTGTTGAGTGTACATTTAACCTTGTAGATGGTTTCTCCTCCCTGTCTGTCAAGATAGGGCTCTGTAACATCCAGTACTTTCAGGAATACACGCTTACCATTGACAAACTGCATCCTGAGGAAATCAGTCTTTAAAATTACACCATAGCTGCGCATCACATCTTTTGATGCGAACCTGGCTTCTATTTCAAAGTTGTACTTTCCGCCGTGCTTTTCAGCAGCCATGCTGATGGTTAGAAAGTCTTTCAGCTTAAAATAGTTTTTCATTTTTTCGGGAGTATAGGTCAATAGTCTTTGCTGCGCCAGTGTAATTCTCTTCTTTTTGCTGGTTTCATCTTTTCCCTTAAAAACAACTTCACAGCTGCTTTCCTTTTTATTTGCCTCATCAATTTTATTGATAACTATTTTCTCAGATTTTACTTCTTCTGCCTTTGGAGGATCCTCCGTGATGGGCTGAGCGGTAACTACTTCTTCTGAACCTATTTCAGCCACTACCTGATCAGCTGGCCTTTCAGCCACCTTTGGCTCTTTAGCAGCTTTATCCTGCCTTTTTACCAGTTTTTGAATGAGACCTGATAGCTGTTCATACTCTTTTTCACACCTGGAAATGTCTTTTTTAGCGGTCTGTTGTTTGGCTTTAAAGGTGTTTTTATCTTCCTTTGAGGCTCTTTGAAGATCGTAGTCTAAAATTGCTAATAATCTTTCCAGCTTTGCCAGCTCAAGTCGATTGCGCTGCTCTTTTTCCAGTAATGACTGGTACAGTGCCTGAGAATCAGGTGCCCAGGCTGAATGTTCATCCATCAATTCCTGGATATTGGAGGATAAAAAATTGCTCGCCCCGTCAACCACTACATTCTGCCCGCTTTTACAAGAATATTGCTTTTGAGCAGAGATGCTCAGCACTGTAAAGGAAACAAAAGCCAATACCAGAAAAAAATACTTCATTTGCCTGTTTGTAAGGCACAAAACTACTAAAATTTGCCCTAATTGATCACCTTATCCGCACAAGAACTGCTGGCAAAGGCGTCGGGCTTGGCCTTAAAAGTATAGCCCATGCCCATAATATACCCCATTGCCTCCCTGAGTGCCACATTCGACTTAAAGGTGGGATCGGTATTGATATCTGCATGAACCTCCAATTCAACCCCGTACTTGTCCAGGATATTGCAAAGGGCATAAGCAGTGGTTACGGATTTAGAAACTTCAGTGATCATTCTCTCTTTAATCCTCATCTGGCCCTGAAACTGCTCGTTTTGGATAAACATGAAGCCTCCCTTTCCTTCCCTCAAAAAAACAATGACTGTCGCAAACTCGATGTGCCCTCCTCTGACCTGCGAGTCCGATCCAATACAAACCTTTAACCGATTGCCCAAATCTCTTTCCCGAAGAATCACAGCCTCCGTCTCTTCTTCGATGGTCAACTTCAATGGATCACCATTCAATTTTCTCCACATAGCAGCACTATTTGATTATTCTTTCGGCCTATGGGGAATAAACGAAATCAAATATAGGTAAATTTAAACGATTCGATATTATTGTAATGTTAAGTTAATGAAAAGAGAGCGGGAGTCAATGTCGAATTGAGAATTACGAATTTCAATGTCGAATGTCAAATGACGAATTACGGGTTTTTTAAATTTCGAATTGAGAATTACGAATTACGGGGTAGCCCCTAATTGAGGTTACAGTTGCTCCGAAAGGCATTTCGCAGTTCCCTCCCTATCTCGATCCATTTAGGATCTCGATTTGCAGCTAAGCTGCAATCGGTCGGTCATGAATTACGGGTTTTTCAATTTCGAATTAAAAATTACGAATTACGGGATTCAATTACGAATTAGTCAATTACGAATTGCGGGGGCAATATTCGAAATTCGTAATTCGAAATTCGTAATTAAAAATACTATTTCGC
>JAGNSQ010000117.1:3304-9312 GCA_017987975.1 Saprospiraceae bacterium | reverse complement strand
CAAGGCATTGCCCTTGTTCTGACCGGATTATTAGGTATTTTATTGTTGCTTTCTATTGTCCTGCTGATTATGGGTGAGGACTTTTTTGGCCTGGTGCAGGATGTCGTACACAATGACCAGTTAACCCTCATCCTCTATACTATTATAAGGTGGGTAACTGCTTTTATTATGTTGTACATTGGCATCAATGTAATTTATTATTTTGGTCCATCCCTCAGAAAAAGACTACCTTTTATCAACCCGGGCTGTATTGTAGCCAGTCTGCTTTCTTTGCTAAGTTCATTTTTATTTGCCTTTTTTGTCAATAGTTTTGGGCAGTATAACGAATTATATGGCTCCATCGGGGCTTTGATTGTGGTGCTTTTATGGTTAAAAATCAATGCTTTTATACTACTTGCCGGGTTTGAACTCAATGCCGCCATTGTGGTTAATCGCGATTTAAAACTGGCTAATCAATTGACTGAGCAAGTCCATTCGGTTAAAAATTGATATCAAATGACCGCGGACAGCTAGACAATTTGACATTAATCAATGCTCATTTTTCAATTAAGGGTTTGAAAAATCGTTTTTTTTTTCTATCTTGTGACCGACAAATTAACTAAATATGACAAAGCTTAAAAGATCTGCACAGAACGTTGAATCAAAAGCGCAGGAGAAAAAGTTCTTGGTTATCAGCTTAATAGTTACAGCCTTGCTTTTGACAATGTTGTATTTTGTTTTTAGAAATGCATTTTAACAGCGTCCTTTCTGTTTAATAATATAACACCAGTCAATCCTGGACTGGCTGGGTGTCTTTTTCAATAAAAACCAATTTTTCACTTCATTGTTATTTTACAAAACAATGTATGGAAACGATTTATTTTGGTGGCGGCTGTTTTTGGTGTATAGAAGCTGTATTTTCTAAAGTTAGTGGAGTTGCTCTTGTTGTAAGCGGTTATATGGGCGGACAAAGTGTTAACCCAAGTTATAAGGAAGTCTGTTCCGGCCATTCTGGTCATATAGAAGTGGTAAAACTCGAATACGACCCAGCTGTCGTTCCTTTAGATGTACTTCTAAATATTTTTTGGACCAGCCATGATCCCACTAGTATGGATAAACAAGGCAATGATGTGGGAAGTCAATACAAATCAGCCATTTTTTATACCAATGATCGTCAAAGAGACATCACAGATAAATCTATTAGAGAAGTTGCATCCGACCTTTATGTGGCTAAAATTGTAACTCTGGTTGAAAAAGCTCCTGAATTTTACCCTGCCGAAAAATACCATCAACAGTATTATGAGACCAATCCGTCGCAAGCTTACTGCAGCTATGTTATTTCGCCTAAAATAGAAAAACTGAAAAAGCTGTATGCCCCCTATCTGAAAAGGGAAACCCCAAAGTGGAATCAACTCTCACCTGATGAGGCTTATGTAATTTTGGAAAAGGGTACCGAAAGACCCTACTCAGGAGAATATGATAAACATTTCAAATCGGGTAATTATTATTGTAAACAGTGCGATGCTAAACTATATAAATCTTCAGATAAGTTTGACAGTGGATGTGGCTGGCCTGCTTTTGACGACGAGATACCAGGCGCAATAAGCCGAATCCCTGATAAAGATGGAAGGAGAGTTGAAATCATCTGTGCCCAATGTAAAGGTCATTTGGGCCATGTTTTTACAGGAGAGCGACTCACCTTAAAAAATACCAGACATTGTGTGAACTCCTTAAGTTTGAAGTTTAAAGCAGAATAAACTTGAAAAAGAACTTTTCAAAACAAATTAGGTTCAATTAATCCCAGCTTTGGTTTTCCTGTCCTGATTTTATTACCAAATCCCGGTATTCCATTGGAGTAAGGCCGTCCAGGACATAATTGATTGGGTTAACTGCTGAGCCATTTACATGTACTTCGTAATGCAGGTGAGGTGCAGTGCTTGTTCCAGTATTGCCAACCAAGCCTACCATTTGGCCCTTCTTAACCATTTGTCCTTCTCTTACAGAAATTTTCAACATATGGGCATACAAAGTTTTGAAGCCAAAACCATGATCAATGGTTACACAGTTA
Source organism: Saprospiraceae bacterium (assembly GCA_017987975.1). Taxonomy (GTDB): domain Bacteria; phylum Bacteroidota; class Bacteroidia; order Chitinophagales; family Saprospiraceae; genus JADKBO01. The sequence goes on along the minus strand of JAGNSQ010000117.1, from coordinate 7,265 downwards.
CCGTAACCCCTGCCACCTTTTTCAACTTTTACTACTCGGCCATCCCCGGTTGCCTGGATTTTGGTACCTGCTGGTGCCGTAAAATCAATGCCTTTGTGGAATTTTCTCACTTTGTGAAGAGGGTGTAATCTGATGCCAAAGCCGGAGAGATATTCAAGATCTTTCTTCAACTTATCTGCCTGTACCGGTTTTATAGAAGGTATAGAGGCAAGTCTTTTTTCTCTTTTTAAGGCAATGGTGTATAACGAATCGAGTGATTTTTGCTGGATATCAAATTTTCTTTTAAGGTTGTCAACTTTTACTAATTGCTTTTTCAAGTATTCACCAGAAGAGGCGTATGAATTGAGGTAGCTGTATTTGTCGTGACCACCCACACCCCCATTCCAAACGCCGGAATCAATAGGGTTGACTCCAAAAATCAGGCGGTGTACCTGGTTGTCTTTTTCATGAAGTGAGGTAAGATTATCGGCCATTTTGTCAAAGTCCTGGTCCATAGTATTGATCTGTGACTTTAACATTTCAACCTCAGCATAAAGCGCCTTTTCTGAGGGTGAGGGAAATAGTTTCATTCCCAATAAAAACAATGAAACAGATGTAAAAACGATAGCGAGACCAATTCCGGAGAATTTGATCAGAATTTGTTTTCTCGATGATGTGTGTTTTTCAAATTGAAGCGTCCTTTCATTGAATACATATTTTGTATGTTTCATACTGCACTTTTGGTTATTAAGTGATGGAAAATGTAGTTTTCATGAAATGTGGCATAAGACAGCCACTAAAACAGGCATAAATCTGCCCATTTAACTGTTCAATTTGGATTATAATGGCAAAAATAAGAAAATGTAAGCAAACGACAAATTAAATTGACATATATATGACAATTTTACATATTAAGTATGGTCGATTTACTGGGTTTTGTATCTAAATTATTGTTATTCAAGTATTTCCGGTGCCATACCCATGCTGCTAAAGCCGCCATCATGGAAAAGGTTCTGCATGGTAACCATCCTGGTATAGTCTGAAAACAGGGTTAGACAATAGTCGGCACAGGCAAGAGCATCGGCATTCCCTAAAGGCGACATCTTATCGGCATAACCATAAAAATCGGTAAATCCTTTGACTCCTGAGCCTGCTGTGGTCATAGTTGGAGATTGTGAAATAGTGTTCACCCTTACCTTAGACTTTTTAGCCCAATGGTAGCCAAAAGATCTGGCAAAACTTTCCAATAATGCCTTTGACTCTGCCATTTCACTGTAGTCAGGAAAGGTGCGTTGGGCTGCGATGTAAGAAAGAGCTACTATACTACCCCATTCAGACATGGCATCCAATTTCATGGCAGACTGCATGAGTTTATGGAAAGAAATAGCAGATATGTCGAATGTTTTTTGCATCCATTCATAATTGAGATCAGTATACTCTTTTTTCTTCCTCACATTGAGACTCATGCCAATGCTGTGAAGAATGAAATCAATTTTACCCCCCAAAATATTTTGTGATTCTGTCAGCAGATTTTCCAAATCGTTGAGATCGGTTGCATCAGCGCCAATAACTTGTGCCTTACATTTTTCGGCCAATTCATTGATGGTACCCATCCTTAAAGCCACTGGGGCATTGGTAAGTACGATGTGGGCTCCTTCTTCAACCGCGCGTTCTGCAACTTTCCAGGCAATAGATTTTTCGTCCAAAGCGCCAAAGATGATTCCTTTTTTTCCAGCCAATAAAGATGTGTGCATAATGATTGTTTTGCCACAAATTTATAAAAAAGGAAGGAAACTCCTCATTTAGGACAGATGAACTGCAATTTCTTTCAGTTGGAAATCAAATTGTATTTTTGTAAAAAAATTAGAAAATGGAAGTTTCAACGGTTCAAACTCATTTACATACGACTGATTTTCTTCAACTTGAAGATAAATATGGCGCGCACAACTACCATCCTATCCCGGTTGTGCTGGCAAGAGGCAAAGGAGCTGAGTTATGGGATGTTGAAGGTAAACATTATTATGACTTCCTTTCAGCGTATTCCGCTGTAAATCAGGGTCATTGTCATCCAAGAATAACGGAATCGCTGGTAGAACAGGCCCAAAAATTAACGCTCACCTCCAGGGCTTTTTACAACGATCAACTGGGGCCATACGAAAAATTTATCACCGAATATTTTGGTTACGATAAGGTTTTACCAATGAATACGGGAGTTGAAGCCGTGGAAACTGCCTTAAAATTATGCAGAAAATGGGGTTATCAAAAAAAAGGCATTGAACAAGGAAGGGCAAAAATTATTTTTGCTTCCGGCAATTTTCATGGCAGGACCCTCGCAGTAATTTCTGCTTCTGTCGATCCATCTGCCCGAAATGATTTTGGCCCCTATATGCCGGGCTACGTGGTTGTGCCTTACAATGATGTACATGCACTTGCAGCACAAATTTCAGATCCGGATGTGGCCGGAGTTATCATTGAACCCATTCAGGGTGAGGCGGGTGTCTTTGTTCCTGATGAGAATTACCTGGCCGCTGTTAAAAAACTATGTAATGAAAACAATGTGCTTTTTATCGCTGATGAAGTTCAGACAGGTATTGCCAGAACTGGTAAACTACTGGCCACCTGCGGCAACTGCTCATGTACGGGTCATTGTGAAAATAAATATGAAACAAGAGCCGATATCCTGATCCTGGGCAAAGCGCTAAGTGGAGGTGCCCTGCCAGTGAGTGCGGTACTGGCAGATGACGAAATCATGATGTGTCTCAAGCCCGGTGAACACGGATCTACTTTTGGCGGCAATCCGTTGGCCTGTGCAGTAGCTAAAACCGCTCTCGAAGTGGTGAGAGATGAGCAATTAGCGCAAAGAGCTGAAGAACTGGGTAAGGTGTTTCGGGAAAGAATGCAGCAATTGATAGCCCAAACTTCTCTTGTCACCCTGGTGAGAGGCAAAGGACTTTTAAATGCCATTATCATCAACGATGATGAAGATAGCCACACTGCATGGGATATTTGCGTGGCTTTGATGCAAAATGGATTGTTAGCAAAACCAACTCATGGCAACATCATCCGTTTTGCTCCCCCTCTTGTAATCACCTTCGAACAATTGGAGATCTGCTGCAATATCATTTCCGAGACCATTCTAAACTTCAAAAAATCATAATAGAGTGACCATACCCTTTAGGGCCAACTTATTACAGTCATTCAGAGGCCTTTCATCATACGTTTGGGTTTTAGCGGGTTCGATGCTTATCAACAGAACGGGCTCTATGGTCATTGCCTTTATGTCGCTTTATCTGACCAAAGAGTTGGATTACAGCATGGGCCAGGCTGGCATCGTGATGGGTGCTTATGGTATGGGTAGCATATTCGGATCTTACATTGGTGGTTGGATTACCGATCGAAAGAATGTTCACAATGTATTGGTCTATTCCTTGTTGATAAGCGGTTTGTTGTTATTACCGCTATTGTATTTTAAAGATTTTTACGCCGTCACTGCCTTGATCTTTTTGTACAGTCTGGTCGCAGATTCATTCAGACCGGCCAATAGTGTAGCTGTTGCAAGGTTTTCTACTGAAGACACCAGAACCAGATCATTTACACTCATGCGACTCGCCATTAACCTTGGATTTGGTATAGGGCCTGCATTGGGTGGTTTAGTAGCCGTTACTATTGGCTTTAAGTGGATTTTTGTAATTGATGCTATATCATCTGTGATGGCCGCTTTTATAATTTGGGCCTACCTTCCAAAAAATCAACTGGATCCTGTTACGAGGGAAGAAAACACAGAGGGTGCTCCCAGGACTACCGTTTTTGCGGATACTGGATTTTTACTTTTTCTTTTGATGGTAGCATTGTTTGGCACTTGTTTTTTTCAGCTTTTTGCCAGTGTACCAGTTTACTTTAGCAGGGATTTTCATTACACTGAAGACGTTATTGGATACCTCTTAGGCCTCAATGGTTTGCTGGTAGTAATTATGGAAATGCC